>JBFJZP010000635.1:0-2339 GCA_041622095.1 Burkholderiaceae bacterium
CGCGCAGCACCGTGCGCGCCACCGACGTATCGTTGCTTGGGATGCGACCGAACCCCAGGTCGATGCGGCCGGACTTGAGCTCACTGATCTGCTGGATCGAACCCAGATCGACCAGGTGCACGTCGGTGTCGGGGTAGCGCTGGCGAAACGTGCGCACCAGCATGGGCAGCCCGCCGTAGAGCGTGGAGGGAACGTAGCCGATGGAAATGGATTGCCGGTGGTTGCGGCCCGTCTGCCGCGCCGTGTCCTTCATCTGGTCGACCCGCTGCAGCACTTGCAGCGACTGCTCGTAGAACAACCTGCCTGCCTCGGTCAGGCTCACCGGGCGTCTGTTGCGCTGGATGAGCTGGACTTCCAGTTCTTCCTCCAACAGCTGGATCTGCCGGCTCAGCGGCGGCTGTGCGATGTGCATCAGCTCCGCCGCCCGCGTGAAGTTCTTGGTGGTGGCCACCGCCACGAAGTAACGGAGTTGACGCAGATCCATAGGGGAAAACCATGACTGACAAAAACGTTGCTCTCTAAGTTGTTGTTTTTCAAAGAGAACAACAGACTTTATACCAAATAGGTATCGCATCAGATGAATTTGGTGTTGGCTGCAAAACGACTGCAGTCGTCCAATACATCCATGCAACATACTTCCTGTCAACAACCTGCCGTCGGCCCTGCCGTCATCGAACGTGTCGAGACGATGCTGGTCGATCTGCCGACAATCCGTCCGCACAAACTGTCGATGGCCGTCATGAACGGCCAGACGCTGATGCTCGTGCGCATTCGCTGCTCGGACGGCACGGTGGGCAACGGCGAGGGCACGACCATCGGTGGCCTGGCCTACGGCGCCGAGTCACCCGAGGGGATGAAGCTGGCGATCGACACCTACTTTGCCCCCCAGCTGATCGGCGCGGACGCCAACCGCGTGCCCGCGCTGATGGACCGCCTGCACACCGCTTTCCGTGACAACCGCTTCGCCAAATGCGCGGTCGAGACCGCTCTGTTCGACGCGCTGGGCAACCGCACGGGCCTGCCGGTGTCGGAACTGCTCGGCGGGCGGCTGCGTGACCGGCTGCCGGTGGCGTGGACCCTGGCCTCTGGCGATACCGGCCGCGACATCGAAGAGGCGCAGCGCATGCTGCAGCTGCGCCGGCACCAGATCTTCAAGCTCAAGATCGGCCGCCGCTCGGTGCGCGAAGACGTGGCGCACGTTGCCGCCATCAAGAAGGCACTGGGCAACCTGGCCTCGGTGCGCGTCGATGTGAACATGGCCTGGAGCGAGCTGCAGGCCCAGTACGGGCTGGCTGGCCTGGTGGACGCCGGCTGCGAGCTGGTCGAGCAGCCCGTGGCCAGCGTCGATGCACTGGCCCGGCTGACCGGCAAGTACCCGATCGCGGTGATGGCCGATGAATCCCTGGTCGGCCCGGAGAGCGCCTTTGCCTTGGCACGGGTGGCCGGTGCCAATGTGTTCGCCATCAAGACCGAGCAGTCCGGTGGCCTGCAGGCGGCCCAGCGCGTGGCGGCCATTGCCGACGCGGCCCACATCGAGCTGTATGGCGGCACGATGCTGGAGGGCGCGGTCGGCACGATCGCCTCGGCCCATGCGTTCTCGACCTTCCGCGAACTGCGCTGGGGCACCGAGCTGTTCGGCCCGCTGCTGCTGACCGAAGAGATCCTGGCCGAGCCGCTCGAATACAAGGACTTCCACCTCACCGTGCCCGCGCTGCCAGGCCTCGGCATCGCTCTGGACGAAGACCGCGTCCAGTACTTCCGCCGCGACCGCACGCGCACGACTGTCGGCCCGGCCACCCCATCCCTGACCTGAGCGGACAGCTGCGCCCGACCCGCATACCGCACGACCCCTTCCCGACCACCTCACGAAACGGAGACACCCCATGAGCGTTCAAATTTTCAACACCACAGAAGTCCAGGACTTCCTTCGCCTGGCCACCGGGCAAGACCAGGAGGGCGGCAACCCCCGCACCAAGAAGGTCCTGCACCGCATCCTTTCCGACCTGTTCAAGGCCATCGAAGACCTGAACGTCACGTCCGACGAATACTGGGCCGGCATTGCCTACCTGAACCAGCTGGGCGCGCGTGGCGAGGCCGGCCTGCTGTCGCCGGGCCTGGGCCTGGACCGCTACTTCGACATGCGCATGGATGCGGAAGATGCGGCACTGGGTGTCGAGAACGGCACGCCGCGCACCATCGAGGGACCGCTGTACGTGGCCGGCGCGCCGGTGGCGAAGGGCTTTGCCCGGCTCGACGACGGCAGCGACAAGAACGGCCACACGCTCATCATGCACGGCACGGTCTACGGCGCTGACGGCAAGCCCCAGCCTAATGCCACG
>JBFJZP010000636.1:0-2332 GCA_041622095.1 Burkholderiaceae bacterium
AGCAACCGGCCGGATGGCCACACCCGCATTCCGGATCCGGCCGGCTGGCAAGTCGATGACGACGCGGCCTACGTCCAAATCTGCAGCAACGAGACCATCCACGGCGTCGAGTACCAGTCGCTGCCCGACCTGGCCGCACTCGGATGCCAGGCGCCGCTGGTGGTCGATTTCTCGTCACATGTCGCATCGCGGCCGGTCGACTGGTCACGTGTCGGACTGGCTTTTGCCGGCGCCCAGAAAAACCTCGGCCCGGCCGGACTGACGGTTGTCGTCGTACACGAAGACCTGCTCGGCCACGCGCTGGCGATCTGCCCGAGCGCATTCAACTACAAGCTGGTCAACGACAACCAGTCGATGTACAACACGCCGCCGACGTATGCGATCTACATTGCCGGGTTGGTGTTCCAGTGGATCCGGCGCCAGGGTGGCGTGGCGGCGATGGAACAGCGCAACATCGCCAAGGCGCAACTGCTGTACCAGGCGATCGACGGCTCGCAGCTGTACGAGAACCGGGTCGACCCGGCGTGCCGCTCGCGCATGAACGTGCCCTTCTTCCTGAAAGCCGAAAGCCGCAACGACGCATTCCTGGCCGGCGCGCGCGAACGCGGACTGCTTTCGCTCAAGGGGCACAAGTCGCTCGGCGGCATGCGCGCCAGCATCTACAACGCCATGCCGCTCGAAGGCGTGCGGGCGCTGGTGGACTACATGCGAGAATTTGAGCGCTCTGCCGCCTGAACCGACCAGCCTCCAGCCTATTCCATGACCAGAACCCTGCCGGAGCTCCGGACCCAGATCGACGCCGTCGACACTGAATTGCTCGCCCTGCTCAACCGGCGCGCCGCGCTCGCGCTCGAGGTCGGCGAAATCAAGCGGCAGGAGGGGTCGACGGTATTTCGCCCGGAGCGCGAGGCGCAGGTGATCCGCAGCCTGCAGGAACACAATCCCGGCCCGATCCGGCCCGACGGCATTGCCAACGTATGGCGTGAAATCATGTCCTCCTGCCGCGCACTGGAAGCGCGCCAGCGGGTTGCGTATCTCGGCCCGGCCGGCACGTTCAGCGAGCAGGCGGCGGTGCAGTTCTTCGGCTCGAGCTTCGAGCATGTGCCCTGTGCGAATTTCGACGAGATCTTCCATGCCACTGCGGCAGGTCGTGCCGACTTCGGGGTGGTGCCGGTCGAGAACAACACCGAGGGCGTGGTCGCACGCTCGCTCGACCTGCTGCTGACGTCGCCGCTGCATATCGTCGGCGAAGCCAGTTTGCTGGTGCGCCACCACCTGATGCGCCAGCACAACTCGCTCGAAGGCATCGAGGTCGTTCTGGCCCACCCGCAGGCGCTGGCACAGTGCCATGCCTGGCTCGGAACCCACCTGCCCCATGCCGAACGGCGCGCGGCCTCGAGCAATGCCGAAGGGGCCCGCCTGGCGGCGACCAACCCGGCCTGGGCCGGTATTGCGAGTGAACGTGCCGCATCCGAATTCGGCCTGCACCTGGTGGCCCGCTCGATACAGGACGACATCCACAACCGCACCCGTTTCAGCGTCATCTGCCTGCCGCAGGTCATGGCCGAGCCACCGGCGTCGGGCAATGACAGGATCAGCCTGGTGGTGTCGGTGCCGAATCAACCCGGCGCGGTGCATGACCTGCTGGTGCCGCTCAAACGCCACGGCGTCTCGATGACCCGATTCGAATCCCGGCCGGCACGCTCCGGCCAATGGGACTATTTCTTCTACATCGACATCCAGGGCCATCCCGGCCAGGACAACGTCGCTGCGGCCCTGAAGGAGCTTCGGGGCCTGTGCGAGTTCTACAAGATGCTGGGCGCCTACCCGGCCGCCCCGCAATGAACCCTCTACCGTCGCTGACCCATGTTTGAACAACTAGGCTTGATCGGCTGCGGCCTGATGGGCGGGTCCTTCGCCCTGGCGCTCAAGCGCGCCGGCCTGGTCAAACGTGTAGTGGGCTACAGCAAGTCGCCGTCCACCACCGATCGCGCACGGCAGATGGGCGTCATCGACGTCGAAGCGCCGTCGGCGCTGCTGGCGGTTTCCGGCGCCGACATCGTGTTGCTGGCAGTTCCGGTCGCATCCTCCGAGGCCAGCTTCAAGGCCATCAAGCACCTGATCACGCCCCAGATGCTGATCATGGACGTGGGCTCGACCAAACGCGACGTGGTCGACGCCGCCCGGCGCACGCTGCGCGAGCAGATCGGTTGTTTCGTCCCGGCCCATCCGATTGCCGGCAAGGAGTTGTCGGGCGTGGAAAATGCCGACCCGGACCTGTACATGGGTCGCCAGGTCGTGCTGACGCCGATCGAGCGCACCAACCCCATCC
>JBFJZP010000637.1:0-2330 GCA_041622095.1 Burkholderiaceae bacterium
CGGGTAATCGTTGGTCACCTTGCTGATGTCATGCGCATGCAGCTCGGCGTGTTCGATGTGCTCGGCCAGGGCCAGCACCTGTTCGCGGGTCAGGGTACGATTCATGCCTGTTGCTCCTTGCGGGCTGCCAGCAGATCGAGGGCGACGTCGACGATCATGTCTTCCTGGCCACCGACCATCCGGCGCCTGCCCAGTTCTACGAGGATGTCCAGGGTCTTCAGCCCATACTTCGCGGCTGCCACCTCGGCGTGGCGCAGGAAGCTGGAGTAGACCCCGGCATAACCCAGGCCGAGGGTTTCGCGATCAACTCTCACCGGACGGTCCTGCAACGGCCTGACGATATCGTCGGCGGCGTCCATCAGCGTGTAGAGATCGGTACCATGGTTCCAGCCGAGGCGCTCCGCGGCGGCGATGAACACCTCCAGCGGCGCGTTGCCGGCGCCAGCGCCCATTCCGGCCAGCGAGGCGTCGATGCGGTCGCAGCCCTCTTCCACCGCGATGATGGAATTGGCCACGCCGAGGCTGAGGTTGTGGTGCGCATGCATGCCGGTCTGGGTCTGCGGATTCAGCACCGCCTTGAAAGCGCGCATGCGGTCGCGGATGTCGTTCATGTTCATCGCGCCACCGGAATCGGCCATGTAGATGCACTGTGCGCCGTAGGTCTCCATCAACTTGCCTTGCGCTGCCAGTTGCTCGGCCGGAATCATGTGGCTCATCATTAGAAAGCCGACGGTGTCCATGCCCAGTTCACGGGCATACTCAATGTGCTGCCGCGAGACATCCGCCTCGGTGCAGTGTGTGGCCACGCGCACCGAGCGGGCGCCGGCGTCATAGGCGGCTTTCAGATCATGCACGGTGCCGATTCCGGGTAGCAGCAGCACTGTGATCCGGGCTTGCTGGATCACATCGGCGGCGGCCTCGATCCACTCCAGGTCGCTGTGCGCACCGAAACCGTAATTGAAGCTGGAGCCCTGCAGGCCATCACCGTGGGTCACTTCGATGGAGTCGACACGGCCCCTGTCCAGCGCGCGGGCGATGTCCTGAACATTCTGGATCGAGTACTGGTGACGAATCGCATGGCTGCCGTCGCGCAGGGTTACGTCGGAGATATAGAGTTTCTTGCCGGGGTTGAAGGTCATGGTTCGGTCCTCAGGCGTTCAGCAGCGACTGCGCCATGCGTTCGGCGGTAGCCAGCGCGGCGGAGGTCATGATGTCGAGGTTGCCGGCGTAGGCCGGCAAGTAGTGGGCGGCACCTTCGACTTCGAGGTAGATCGAGGTCTTCAAACCGCTGAATGTGCCGAGGCCTGGGATATGCAGCGGCGCGGATTCGGGAATCACGTCGAACTGCACCTTCTGCTTGAGACGATAGCCCGGCACGTAGGCCTGCACGGCGCTGGTCATCTCCTCTACGCTGGCCTCGACCTGTGCCTGGTCGACGGTTTCGGACAGCACAAACACCGTGTCACGCATGATCAGCGGCGGCTCGGCCGGGTTCATGACGATGATCGCCTTGCCCTTGGCGGCGCCGCCGATCACTTCGATGGCCTTGCTGGTGGTCTCGGTGAACTCGTCGATATTGGCGCGGGTGCCGGGACCAGCCGATTTCGACGCGATCGAGGCGACGATTTCGGCATAATGCACCTTGGCCACACGCGAGACCGCGGCGACCATAGGGATGGTGGCCTGGCCACCGCAGGTGACCATGTTGACGTTGAGTTTGGCGAGGTGCTCTTCCAGATTCACTACCGGTACGCAGTAAGGGCCGATGGCCGCCGGGGTCAGGTCGATCAGGCGGATGCCGGGTTTAGCACGACGCAGCAAGGCATCGTTCTGCACATGGGCGGAGGCGCTAGTGGCATCGAAGACAAAATCGATGTCGGCGAATTCCGGCAGGTTGATCAACCCTTCGACGCCTTCATGGGTGGTCGCCACGCCCATGCGCTGAGCACGGGCCAAGCCATCGGAGGCCGGGTCGATACCCACCATGGCCCCCATTTCCAAGTACTGTGCGTTGCGCATCACCTTGATCATCAGGTCCGTGCCGATGTTGCCTGGGCCTATGATCGCTACTTTGAGTTTCTTGTTCATCAGGCTGTCCTCGATCAGATGAAGCGCACGGAGGCGCTGCCGATGCCGCCGATCTCGACGCGCATGAAATCACCGGCCTTGACCGGTTCCAGCGGAACCAGCGAACCGGACAGGATCACTTCGCCGGCCTTAAGGCCGATGCCGAAGTGGCCGAGGGTGTTGGCCAGCCAGGCCACGCAATTGACCGGCGAGCCCAGCGCAGCCGCTCCAGCGCCGGTGGAGAGCAGCTGGCCGTTCTTCTC
>JBFJZP010000638.1:0-2328 GCA_041622095.1 Burkholderiaceae bacterium
CCGACAGTTCCACCAGCTGGGCGGCCAGGGTTTCCTGCAGCGGCACGTGGTAATAGTTGGAGGTATGGATCAGCCTGGACAACTGCTCCTGCAATGCCGGCACCAGTTTGGGGTGGTTGTGGCCGAGCGTGTTGACCGCGATGCCGGCCAGTGCGTCCAGGTAACGTCGGCCGTTCACGTCCCATACCTCGCAACCCTGTCCGTGCGACAAGGCAATAGGCACGCGCCCATAGGTGTTCATGACATGCGGCGATGCGGCGACGATTTCTGGCTTGGTGGCGGCGTTCATGGTGTTCCGTTCAAAGCAAAGCGGCCCCTCGGGCCGTCGTGCCCCATTCTATGACCATGCCATGGCACGATTGCTGCAAGTTCCGCATCACCTTGATGCGCGACGCCGTGCGGCGGGTCGCGCGCTGTTAGAGTCAGGGCGCTATCATTCGGCGCCTTTTCCCCTTTGTTCTTTCGATGCAACCCCTAGACGCCAATGAATTCCTGATCGTGGGCAAGACCATCGAAGGCCGGTTGTTTCGCCCCTCCGACTGGTCCGAGCGCCTGTGTGGTGTCATGAGCCAGTTCCGCCCAGGCGGACCGCAACCCGGCAGCCATCTCGGCTATTCGCCCTGGTGCCATCCGGTCGTGCGTGACGGGGTCAAATGCGTCGTGGTGCACCACGACCTGCGCGGGCATGATGTGCTGGCATGGGACTTCTGCGTCAACTTTGCCCGCGACAACAACCTGCTGGTCGAGCACGGACAGGTGGATCCGCAGTCCTGACGGCGGCGCATCGTGCCCGGACACAAAAAAACCGCCCTGGGGCGGTTTTTTCGTCTTTGCTGGCAGCGCACCCGTTACAAACGGCAGACGGCTGAACCTGGGGTGTCGGGCGGGGTAGGGCCCTGCCTGGACGGGTTCAGCGATCCGTGCGATCGGTCTGAGTGATCAGTCCGGTGTTCAGGCTGCGGCAGGGGCGGCGAGCGCCAGTGCCTTGACCTTGGTCGACAGGCGGCTCTTGTCGCGAGCAGCCTTGTTCTTGTGGAAGATGCCCTTGTCGGCGACGGTGTCGACAACAGCTTGCATCTTGGCGAACAGTTCGGTGGCCTTGGTCTTGTCGCCGGCCAGCACGGCCTTCTCGACATTCTTCACCGCGCTGCGGTACTGTGAACGTAGCGAGGTGTTGGCGGCGTTGATCTTGACGTCCTGGCGGACGCGTTTACGGCCCGACGCCAGGCGCGGGTTCTTTTTCTTGGGTTTGGTAGATGCCATGGTTGTGTTTCCTTGTGTCTGAGGATGTTGCCAGCAAAGCCCGCCATTGTAGCAGCGCCGTCCCAATCGGCCAATCCGTCGGCCCGGGCGCATCGCGCGCGCCGGATACACTCGCTGCCGTGAGCCTTATCAAAGCCGCCTCGACCGTATCCCTGCTGACCCTGGCCTCACGCGTCACGGGTATGGTGCGCGATCTGCTGATGGCTTCGGTGTTCGGCGCCAGCGCGATGACCGACGCCTTCAATGTCGCATTCCGCCTGCCCAACATGTTCCGCCGCCTGTTCGGCGAGGGCGCCTTCAGCCAGGCTTTCGTGCCGGTGCTGGGCGCCACCAAGGGCGAACAGGGCGAGGCAGCAACCCGCTTGCTGATCGACCGGGTGGCGACGGTGCTCAGCGCGGTGCTGGCGGTGACCTGCGTCATCGGCGTGGTGGCCGCGCCGGTGCTGGTCTGGGTGATGGCCAGCGGCCTGCAGCGCGATCCGCGCAGTTTCGACGCGGCGGTCGTGATGGCGCGCTGGATGTTTCCGTACATCGGATTCATGTCGCTGGTAGCCCTGGGCGCCGGGATCCTCAACACCTGGAAGCGGTTCGCGATCCCGGCCTTCACGCCGGTCCTGCTGAACCTGTCGATGATCGCAGCGATCTGGCTGGCGGCGCCCTGGTTCGCGTCCATCGGCATCGAGCCGATCTATGCGCTGGTGATCGGCGTCATGGGCGGCGGTGTGCTGCAACTCGGCCTGCAGGCCGCCGCGCTGCGCCGGCTTGGCCTGTTGCCGCGGGTGCGCTGGCGCTGGAGCGCGATCAAGCTCGCCTGGGCGGATGCCGGGACCCGGCGCATCGCCACCCTGATGGGGCCGGCCCTGCTGGGTGTGGGCGTGGCCCATCTGTCGGCCATCATCAATCTGCAGATCGCGTCCTACCTGACGCCCGGCAGTGTCAGCTGGATGACGTATGCGGAGCGGCTGATGGAGTTCCCCACGGCGCTGCTCGGCGTGGCGCTCGGCGTCGTGCTGACGCCGCAACTGGTCGCGGCCAATGCGGCCAAGGACGCGCAACGGTATTCCG
>JBFJZP010000639.1:0-2327 GCA_041622095.1 Burkholderiaceae bacterium
CAACCTATTGGGAAACTACATCTAGCACGCGTGCCGACCGACTGGTTTCGGTGATGCCTTGCGCCGAGAACCATTGCCAGTCGCCGAGTTCAGAGGCCAGGGGCGAACGCACGCTGACGATCCATGCATGCTTGAACGCACGCGCCAGCAGTTCGCCCAGCGGACGCAGGTCCTCGGCACTGGACCCCACGCCGTGGAACAACAGCACCAGTTCGGCCGGGCGGCATAGCGGCCCATCTGGCTGCTGGATGATCAACGCGGTCTGCATCGCGGGCTCCTGTGTGTTCTCAGTGCGGGGCATGGTGACCGAACACGAAACTGTCCATGGACAACACGCCGTGCGTGATGCCCCCTTCGATCACCTGCACCGGGCTTGTCGCCGGTGCGGCGCCCGCGGCCACGAGCAGTGGCCAGAAATGCTCGGGCGTCGGGTGGGCGCGCCTCGCATGCGGCGCGTCGTCGAGCGTGCGGACCAGCCGCGCGGTGTCGCCTTGCTCGACGGCTTCGCGCACCCAGGCGGCAAACTCCGCGGCATAAGGCTGAGCGTCACCGTGATGGCCACGAAACTCGTGCAGGTTATGGGTCAGGCTGCCGGAGCCGATGATGAGTACGCCCTCGGACGCCAGGGGGGACAAGGCCTTGCCAAACGCGAATGCGGATGCCGCATCGAGCCGTGCCGGCATGGAGACCTGGAACGTGGGCACCTGTGCATCGGGAAACAGGAAGGTCAGCGGCACCCACGCACCGTGGTCGAGTCCTCGGCCCTCGTCCGGTTTGGCGGGCCATCCGGCTTCGCGCAGCAGCGCGACGGCGCGCTGAGCGAGATCCGGGTGGCCCGGGGCTGGGTATTGGATGCGGTACAACGCGGGATCGAACCCGCCAAAGTCGTGGATCGTCGCCGGCCTGGCCGACGTGCTCACCAGCGGGGTGGCTGTCATCCAGTGGGGTGACACCACGAGCACGGCGGCCGGTTTCGGCAAGACCTGACCCAGCGCTGTTAACTGCGGCCCGGCCAGGCCGGGTTCGAGCGCAAAGGTCGGCGCACCGTGCGAGATGAACAGGCTGGGCAAGGCGGCCATCAGCGTGCTCCGCGCAGGGCGGCACCGGCAGCCGAACCGACGGCCGACCCGCCGGGCGAGGTTACGGCACCGTCCACCGAGTAGCGGCCCGCGCCGCTGATCAGCAACGACACCGAAGCGGCGAACAGCGCCAGTGCGTATTCGTAACCGCCGGCACCGGCGAAGAAGCCCTTGCTCCAGTGCACCGCGAATATGGCCACGAGCATGGCAAAGGCGAGCGATGCGGCGGCCGGTCGCGCCAGCAGGCCGACGATCAGCGCCAGCCCGCCGAAGAATTCGGCGGCGCCTGCCAGCAATGCCATCAGATAGCCTGGGTTCAGTCCGACCGAGGCGAAGAACTGGCCGGTGCCCTCGAGGCCGTAGCCGCCGAACCAGCCGAACAGTTTCTGCGCGCCATGCGCGGCGAAGATCAGACCGATCGGGATGCGCAGGGCCAGTGGGCCTAGGCCTGTGCCGGTGGCCAGAATGCGGTTGACGAATGCCGAGCCCGTGTTGCCGGCGCCGATGACAGTGGTTTTCATGACAGATTTCCTCTTGATGCAGCGTGATTGCTGCGGTTGAATGAACTATAGAACCGCTCATGTCGTTAATAAACAGGCCTAGATTGGATTAACTGTTCCGAATATTGAGATAATTGTCTGCATATGGACAAATTCGTGGAGATGGAAGCGTTCGTCGCCGTCGTGGACGCGGGCAGCTTCGTGCGGGCGGCCGAGACACTTGATGTATCCAAAGCGGCGGTATCGCGATACGTCAATGAACTCGAATCGCGCCTGGGCGTGCGCCTGTTGCAGCGCACCACCCGCAAGTTGTCGTTGACCGAGGAGGGCGCAATCTTCCATGCGCGTTGCATGGAACTGCTGGCCGGTGTCGGCGAGGCCGAGGCGGAGATCACGGCGCACAGCGGCGAGGCGATCGGGCAACTCAAGGTCAATGTGCCGATGAGTTTCGGGTTATTGCACCTGGCCCCGTTGTGGGCCGCGTTCATGACGCTGCACCCCAAGGTGACGCTGGACGTGATGCTGTCGGACCGCGTCGTCGATCTGGTGGACGAGGGCTACGACCTGGCCGTGCGCATCGGTCGCCTGAGCAGTTCGTCGCTGGTCAGCCGCCGGCTGTCGACGACGCGGCTCATCCTGTGCGCGTCACCCGCCTACCTGGCGCCGCACGGCACACCCGGTCATCCCTTCGAGCTCGCCGCTCACGACGTCCTGTCCTACACGTTGCTGGCGATGGGCGAGAACTGGA
>JBFJZP010000640.1:0-2322 GCA_041622095.1 Burkholderiaceae bacterium
CACAGCGCGACCCGCGAATTGCACGACAGTGCCCATGTACTGGCGCTGGTGTTGCGCGGCGTCGACGGTGGAGCATCCCTGGCCGATGGGGTGCGCGATCGGCTGATGCGGGTGGCCCGTGACATCGGGCAGCAGCGCGAAGCCTTGCTGCGCCGCTCGGCGGTGGTCGAACAGTCGCTGCAGTCGCTGGTACCGCAGACCCGGCAGTTCACCTACGCCGGCGCGCTCGGCCGTCAGGCCGGACGCAGTATTTCCAGAACCGGATTCCGTACTTTCTGAGGTTCCCCGAGGGGGAGCAGGAAAACCTGGGCGCGCCCCGCCGTTTCTTGTGGGGCCACGGCCCTGTTGCGCCGCCAGTCGTGGCGGTGACCGGCCGCTCAGTGGCCGCGCATCTTGGCGCGCAGCCGGGCAATCGACTGGCTGTGCAGCTGGCAGACCCGCGATTCGGTGACGCCCAGCACCGCGGCGATTTCCTTCAGATTCATGTCCTGCTCGTAATACATGCTCATCACGAACTGCTCGCGCTCCGGCAGGTTCTTGATCGCCGCCACCAGGGCGGTACGCAGGCGCTGATCGCCCAGCACCGCCGCCGGATCGCCACCGTCGTCGGCCACGTCATGGTGCTCGAGGAAACCCTCGTCACCGTCGCCGCCGTGCGACATGTCCTCGAGGTAGACCAGCTGGGTGCCACGCACCTTGCCCAGCAAGTTCTGGTAGTCGGTCAGGCTCATGCCCAGCTCCTGGGCAATCTCGGACTCCAGCGGGCTGCGGCCGAGCCGGTGTTCCAGCCGGCGCAAGGCCAGCTCGATGTCCTTCTGGCTCTTGCGTGATCCACGTGACATCCAGTCGTTCTCGCGCAGCTCGTCGAGCATGGCGCCGCGGATCCGGTGTGTGGCGAAGGTCTCGAACTGCACGCCCTGGGTGGCCTCGTACCGCGTCAAAGCTTCGGACAGTCCGATCAGGCCGACCTGGATCAGGTCGTCCACCTGCACGCTGGCGGGTAGTTTCGCCATCATGTGGTGCGCCAGCTTGCGCACCAGCGGTTGGTATTGTCGGATCAGGGCGTTGCGGTCAAGCTGGCCCTTGGCGGTGTACATCAAAAACTCCCCCGTCGGCACCGCGGCAGCGGGCCTGAAACTGGATGCGTGCTCATGGTAGCGCAAGTCGGATTCCTGGTATCGGGTGGGTGGTGGCAGATCGAACGCGTCCTTGTATCAGGCGCTGGCGTGTGCCGCGCCAATGCCCGCTTGTTCCGGTGCCATGAACAGGAAGCCCAGGTCTGCGACGCGCGGGTCGAAAGCCGATTTGGCATGGGTGCGCATCGATTGGCGCACCAGCTCGCCGGCGTCGGCACTGTCCCAGTCCTGTGGCACCTTCTGGCCGTTGGTCACGCCGCGCAGCACCAGCTGGTGGCGGATGGCCACGTCCAGCGCCGGACCGAGCTTGACCGCTTCATCGACCTTGGACAACACCGTGGGCTGCGCCTCGCCGGCCTTGAATGCGCCGACCACTTCGTCCAGCGTATCGCCCTGCGCACCGGCATTGAGCACCAGCAGGCGGCGCACGCCGGGCAGATCCAGCACGTCGAGCGAATCGTTCTTGCGTGGATCGCGCGGCGCCAGCCCGGTGGTGTCGATCAGGACCATCTTCTTGGCTGAGAACAGGCCCAGCAGGTCCTGCAGCGCAGCGCGGTCATGGGCCAGGTGTGCAACCAGGCCCAGGCCGCGTGCATGCTCGCGCAGCTGGGCATGGGCGCCGACGCGCTGGGTGTCGAGCGTGATCAGGCCGACGCTGGACGCACCATGCACCTCGGCACACAGGCCGGCGAGTTTCGCCGCGGTCGTGGTCTTGCCGACACCGGTTGCGCCGACCAGTGCGTAGACGCCGCCTTCCTGGTACAGCGGGGCCTGGCCGTCGTCGGTATGGATGTTGCGGCGTATCGCCTCCATCATCCAGTGCATGGCTTCCGCCGCGCCGAGTGTCTCCGGCATGCGTTCGAGGATGGCCCGCGCCAGCGTCGGTGAATACCCGGCACGCACCAGCTTGAGCATCAGGTTGGACTGGATCGGGTTCTGGCGTGTCTGTCCGAGCCAGGCGAAGGTGTTGAAGCGGTCTTCGATCAGGTCGCGCATCGCCTGCAGTTCATCCGCGATGCTGCGCGCGCCGACGCTGGGGGCCGGCTGGCTGGCAGCTGCCGTTACCTGGGCCGGAGCCGGCGCTGCGGCCGGTGCGGCAGGCACTGGGGGTGGGTTGCGCACCCGGGGTGCTGGCGGCGCGGTGCGCAGGCCCAGTTCCTCGGGTGCTACCGGGGTCTCGGTCTGG
>JBFJZP010000641.1:0-2318 GCA_041622095.1 Burkholderiaceae bacterium
CGGTGGAGGAGGTCACGCTGCGTTATGTGCGCTTGCGCGACTACAGCGGCAACGTGTTCTTCATACCCAACGGCACGATATCCACGGTGATCAACATGAGCCGCGGCTTCTCGCACGCGGTGATCGATATCGGCGTCGGCTACAGCGCCGACCTGGACCAGGTGATGGATGTGATGCGCGCCGTCGGCGCCGAGATGCGCCAGGATCCGGTGTTCTCGCCACAGATCCAGCAAGACCTGGAGATCGCCGGCGTCCAGGACTGGACCGATTCCGCGGTGAAGATCCGGGCGCGTTTCCAGGTGGCGGCATCCAGACAGTGGGCGGTGCGTCGCGAGTACCTTCGTCGGCTCAAGCGGGCTTTCGACACCCATGGCATCGAGATTCCGTTTCCGCAGCTGACGATGCACCGGGCGCCGCGTACTGCGTCGCGCGGGCAGCAGCGCGTCACCGACGCCGCGCCGCCGACACCGGGTCCCGCGTCAGCCGAACGAGCCACCGCCGGCAGCCGCCCCACTTGAACCACCGGCGTTCGGGTCTGGATCAGACTGCTTGGCGGACGCTGTGGCGGCGGCTTCCTTTTTGGCGCGCGCGGCCCTGGCCTTTTGTGCATGAAACGGTTCCGGCAAGGGGCCGACCAGCACATTGAAGTCCACCGGCTTGGCCAGCACCAGCGACGGCAGCAAGGTGGTCAGGCCGGCGTAGATCAGCAAGGCGCCGTACCACATGTCGGCCATCTGGAAGCGCTCGCGCAGGATCGTGGCCAGCACCAGTGTGAAGATCAGTGTCGGCGCCAGTGCGGTCGCCACGCGCAGGCTGCCGCGGGCGGTTTCGCCGCCGGTCATGCGCCGGTGCAACCAGATCGAGCCGATGCGCAGTGGCAACACCACCACTGTGAGGCCGACACCCCACATCAGCGCGTCCCAGCTCAAGGCGCCGGACGGAACGCGCATGCCCATGTAGAAGAAGTAGAAGGGCACGAAGAACGATGCGAACATCTGGATCGCGCGCAGGTTTTCGTCGGAGGCCAGCAGCGGCATGCGCTGGCGCAGCAGGCGTGCGATAAAACCGGCCAGGAAGGCGCCCACCAGGTAATACACGCCCAGGTGGTAGGTGATGTAGGCGGCGATCAGGCCGACCATCACCAGTAGCGAAAACTCGGAGCCGGGCGCATGCGGCAGAACCAGTCGCCCCAGGCCCATGAACAACAGCGGCATGCCGATGATCATCGCGGTCAATGCGCCGGATGACCATGCCAGCCGCTCGAGCGAACCGGACTGCAGCACCAGGAACAACACGATCAGCGCCAGCAACTCGCCCCCGACGGCCTTGACCGTGACCCAGTAGCGCTCGTCCTCCGTGAGTCCCAGCCGGGACAAGGTGTCGAGAATGAAGCCGGTCGATGGCGTCAGCAGCGCCAGTGCGAGCAGCGTCGCGACCTGCCAGGAAAGGTCCATGTAGGTGATGCCGAGATAAGCGGTGGCGGACAGCGATACCGCGCGCGCTGCCAGATGGGTCAACAAGGGCCACATGCCGCGGCGCAGGTCCTCGATCTGCACCTCCAGCCCGGCAAACAGGAACAGCGAGGAAATACCCAGCGTGGCCAGCAAGGCCAGCGTTGCATCCTGGCTGAAACCGACCAGGAATACCGCCGCCACCATGCCGAACGCAAAACTGGTCAACGGCGCGGGGATGCGAAAGCGCTGCAAGGCGCGTGGAATCACCAGCAATCCGAAGATCAGCAGCAGGTAGACAACTTCACTGGTAATAGCGGGCATGCAGTAATCGGGTAGTGAGGGGAGGTGGAAGACCTGCGAAATAGGTTTCCACAAGACATGAGCGTTGGCAACCAGGCGGGTTAAGCGGGTTGCGGGGCCATTTTAGGTGTTTCGGCCGGCGGGTCTGGAAAGACCGGTACCCGGCAAGGGAACCGGTGTTGCCATCACGGACTTGTCACAGGTTTGTGGCTGGCCGACTGGCGTGTGGCCGGGCCGGGTGCCTTGCTGCCCCAGCCCGCCTGGCTCAGTCCGGTGCGGTCGATCGGTGCGGGCGGATCGCCGCCAGGGTCCGTGCGAGGCTGTCCATCGACGCCGATTGGTCGAGTTCGCGCAGGTCGAGTGGCAACTTGCGTCGCCAGTTCGGGCACTCGCCGACGGTGGACGGGACGTTGACCTGCTCGACCAGGCCCAGCACGTCCTCGAGTTGCACCATCATCACCACCGACGGCGCAGACGCCACCAGCGCATGGACCGCATTGCGGGTCTGGGCGGTCAACTCGCCGCCGGCAATGGCGCCGGCCAGCGCGGACTCGTCGATCAGGC
>JBFJZP010000642.1:0-2316 GCA_041622095.1 Burkholderiaceae bacterium
GCATTTGGTGGCGACGTTGACCCGGCCATCGTCGTGACGGACCGACTCGTTGTCGATCGGCTTGCCATAGGCGAAGCTGGCACGGTCGGTCTTGTAGCGTGCCTGGTAGGGGCAGGCGACCGCGCAATACGCGCAACCGATGCAGATGTCGTAGTCGATGGTGACGATGCCGTCGGCACGTTTGCGTGTCGCCGTCGTCGGGCACACCTCCATGCACGGCGGATCGTCGCAATGCTGGCAACCCACCGGCACAAAAGCGCGCTGCACCTCGGGATATTGGCCGAACTCCATGTCGATGACGCGCCGCCATTGCACGCCGGGCGGTGTGGCATTGGCGTGTTTGCAGGCAGCGGTGCAGGTCTGGCAGCCCACACAGCGCCGCAGGTCGGCGAGCATGGCCCAGCGGGTCATCGCAACTCCTCGTGCAAGCGGCCTGCAGGTCGGTCGTGCAGGCCGGATCGACGGCTGCGCCCCGACTCGGCAAGGCCAGGTGACATGGCTTGCGACCCCGGCCCGCTGGCCTTGCGCAATGCCACGCGAACGATGTCGGCGCCCGATCCTGTGGCATCGGTCTGGTCCATCGACATGCTGGCCAGCGAATTCAGGCTGGGCACGCCGAAATCCCTGGCCAGCGGCGTCGCCCAATGGTCGAACTGGCCGATCAGCAGCAGCGTGTCGGGGCGTATGCCCTGGCGCAGCACGGCCTTGCCGTGCACCTGTCGTTTAGGCGTGGCGATCTCTATCGAGTCGCCGTCGGCGATGCCGAGTTCGCGGGCGCGCTGCGCATTGACGATCACCCCCCGATGGCCGGCGATGTTGTCGGCCACCTCCTTGATCATCTGCATGCCGACGTTGCCACCCCAGGCATATTGCATGCTGCGCGCGGTGAGCAGCCAGAACGGGTAGTCGCCCGCCGCGTCGCCGCCCTGGGTGATGATCGTTTCCCACATCGCAGGGAAGTCCTTCCACACCGGCAGCGCCTGGTATTCGGCAAGCTGCTTGTCCCACCAGAACATGTCATTTTCGTGCAGCCGGCGGCCGAGCTCGGTGCCGACGCGCAGCAACCTCTCCTGGTAGGGCAGTTCGAAGCGCAAGCCTTTTTCGATCATCGTCGGCAGCAGATACCACTCGCTCTGCGGGAACGGCCGGGTCGCCAGCCCATGCTCCTTCCACCAGTCCAGACCGTTGACTTCAGAGCCTTCGCTCAGTTCTGCGCTGGCCGCGCGGCACAGTGCGTCCCAGATCCGGTCCCGGCCATGCGCCTGGTCCAGCGGCAGCGAGAAATCGCCATATTCACTTTTCAGCGGTACGCCGGCCGCGCCCTTGTTGATCGACGCGTTGTATTTCTCGATCAGCCCGGTGCGCAGCGCCAGTTCGGTGGCGACGTCGGTGAAGTCGCGCGCTTCGCCGCGTGGTGCGACTACCGGTTGACGCAAGGCGAAACCCTGGTGGTCCCAGAACTGCTCGACATATTTGGTGCTGCCGATGCGGATCAGCTGCAGGCTTTCCAGATCGGTGGCGTCGGGCAGCAGCACGTCGGCAAAATGATTGGTCTCGTCGTGTGTGTAGGCGAAGGCGACGACGAAAGGAAAACGCGCCATCTTTTCGCCCAGCGCCTGCGTATCCCAGAACGAGATCGCCGGATTGGTTCGGTAGACGAACCAGACCTCGGGCAGCGTCACGCGTGGCAGGCCCTTGGGTGTGTCGTCGAGGAACATCCACGAAAAATGGGTCGGCCCCAGCGCCTGGCTCCACGGACCGTCGGCTGCCAGCGGCACCATCGTTCGATAGGCGTTGCGGATATTCGGCGACGGCGACCAATGCGCCTTGTCGGTCGGGTTCAGCGGGTAGTGCATGAAACCATCGGGGCCGGCCTTGACGCTCTCCAGCCGCTCGGACATCGGCCGGTTCAGCCGCACCGTCGTTCCCAGGGTGCCGCCAGGCACTTCCAGGCCACCGACCAGGATGGCCAGCAAGGTGCGCGCCCAGCAGCATTCATAACCGCCCCAGCCATTATTGACGGTCTTGCCAAGGCTGATGGAGACCGGCCGCAGCGGCAGTATCTCGCCTTCGATCTCGATGGTCTCGCCGATGCGGGCATGGTCGAGGAACTCATTGGCGATACGGCGGATCGTCTCTGCCTTGACATCACAAATTTCCGCCGCCCATTCCGGCGTGAACGCACGCACATGCTCGGCCAGATGGGCAAAGGCCGGCCGGCATGTCACATCAGTGTGGTTCCAGCTGTCGTCATCCGCGCCGACTTCCAGTCCGCTCAGCTTGAAATCCCCCTCAAGCGCCGGTTCGGTGTCGGGC
>JBFJZP010000643.1:0-2310 GCA_041622095.1 Burkholderiaceae bacterium
CGTCACGCCGTCCTTGGTGATGACCGGCGCGCCGAAGCTCTTCTCGATCACGACATTGCGGACCTTGGGCCCGAGCGTGACCTTGACCGCGTCGGCCAGGATGTTGACGCCGTGCACGACACGGCTGCGGGCACCCGCATGGAACTGGACTTCTTTTGCTGCCATTTCAGTTTCTCCTTGCAAGTTGTGGGTGGTTGGGGATGGCGGAACTCAGGCCGCCTTGCGCAGTTGCGCGCAGGCACTCTCCTCGAGGATGCCCAGCACATCTTCCTCGCGCAGCACCAGCAGTTCCTCGCCGTCGACCTTGACGGTCTGTCCGGTGTACTTGCCGAACAACACACGTTCGCCGGGCTCGACCTGCAGCGGTCGGACGCTGCCGTCCTGCAGCAATCGGCCGTTGCCCACGGCGATCACCTCGCCCTGTTCGGGTTTCTCGTTGACCGAGTCCGGGATCACGATGCCGGCAGCCGTCTGGCGCTGCTGATCGATCCGCTTGACGATGATCCGGTCGTAAAGGGGACGAATTTTCATGACGAAATCTCCTGTTCAAAATCAGATCAAGGATGGGGTGTGACCGCCGCCGCGGCTGCGGCCCGGTATCAGGCAGCCGCCACCTGGCGATCGGATTGCCGGCCCCGGAGGGCCAACGGGAATCGATGTAGTGGCGCCGCCGGGCTTTTCAAGACCCCCCGTTTCATGGGGGGCGGTTGTCAGTACAACACCAGGCGCCGGCTGCGACCGAGCCGGTAATGCGTGCGCGACACGCGGGTGCCGACACTGGGTTGGGCCAGCACCGGGCACGGCGGCATCCGGCCGCCATCGTCGCGCAAGGTATCGTCGCCGGCCGCGTCGTGCCACAAGCCATTCTTGATCGGGCGGAATTGCCAGCGGACATAGCCGACCCGCGCCCCGAGCGCCATCAGCTCCAGCCGGTCGGGCGCCTCGGCGACCAGGTGCGCCTCGCTGCCCGGGTCGAACGGATCATCGGCGAACGCCTGGCGGCAGGCCAGTGCCTCGCGCGCGGAACTGCCGGCGGTATTGCAGCCGCGGTGCTCCTCGCGCACCAGGTCCCAGGCGCCGAACCGCCAGGCGGCGTCGAGCATCGCGTGGTCCAGGCTGGCCATGACCCGCCAGGGTTCGTTGACCTGCAGCGCGGAATCCGGCACGGGTTGGGGTGGTTCCTGCGGTGCCGCCGGTGCCGATGTACCGACGCTGGCGGCCTTTGCGGGTGCCGGCGCTTCGCGGCCGAATCCATGCCAGTGCAGGGTCAGCAGCACCGGCGTGTTGACGCACGGTAGCGCCGTGAGCGAGACGGCGACCACCGGCAGGCCGACAGCGTCGACCTGGTCGCAGATTTTTCCGAATACATCCATGGGTGTCATGCCTGCGCGGGCGCGCTGGAAATTTATCAAAAACCAGCCTGGCTGCGCAAGTGCCTGCCTTGGGGTACCCATCTGCGCAGAGTGGTCCTGGACGCTGACGGGTGGAGGAACCCGGCCGTCGCTCCTGTGCTGCCCGCATCGCATGCGGCCCGAACGAACGTCGGCCTGGACATGGCGCTGGCCCATCAGCCGCGTGGCTGTTGCCAGGCCGGGCGCGACATCAGCCGTCGGTTTCGCCCTCGACAGTGCTGTCGAGGGGCATGATTCTCTCGATTCGCGCGCGCTCCACGCGACGCTCGCCGACGCTCATGATGACGACGCGAAAGCCGCCGACCTCGAAGCGGTCGTCCTTCAAGGGCATGCGGCCGAGGCAGTACATCGCGAGCCCCGAAAGCGTGTTGCAGTTGGCCTCTTCGGGTGCGACCAGACCGATGCTGCGCTCGATGTCGGACAGCGCGGTCAGGCCGGGGGCCTCCCAGTGGCCTTCGTGCTCGCTGATACCTTCGCCGGGCTCCTCGATGTCGAGTTCATCCGCGATTTCACCGACGATCTCCTCGAGCAGGTCCTCCAGCGTGGCCACGCCGCTGAAGACGCCATACTCGTCGACCACCAGCACCATGTGCGCCCGCTCCCGGCGCATGGTTTCGAACACCAGCGAGATGCGTTGCGATTCGGGCACGATCTGCGGCTCGCGGCTGAAGCGCTTGAGGTCCTTCCAGGGCTCGGACTCGCCCGCGAGCACGGCGGCGTAGAGATCCTTGGCGAGCACGATGCCGACCGGCTCGCCCGATTCGCCCCGCACCAGCGGGAAGCGCGAGTGACCGCTGTCGCGCATGATCCCGGCGTTGGTCATCGCGTCGTTGGAGAGATCCAGCGTATCCACCTGGCTGCGGGTGATCATGATCTCCTGCACCGTGCGCTGGTCGAA
>JBFJZP010000644.1:0-2308 GCA_041622095.1 Burkholderiaceae bacterium
CACCAGCAAGCGCATGATCTACTACTACTTCGGCAGCAAGGATGGCCTGTACCTGGCCGCGCTGGAGCAGTCGTACAGCCAGGTGCGGGATCGCGAACGGCAACTGCAACTCGATGACATGGATCCGGAGACCGCGCTGCGCTGCCTGGTAACCGTGATGTTCGACCACCATCTGGGCAACGAGGACTACATCCGCATCGTGATGTCGGAGAACATCAACCGCGGTCGTTACCTGGCCCAGAGCCAGAAGATCCAGGAACTGAACCGGCCGGCGATCACGCTGCTGCGCACGATCTACGAACGCGGCGTTGCGGCCGGCCTGTTCCGCCCCGGGCTGGATGCCACCGACATCCATGCATCGATCTCGGCCTTGTCCTTCTTCAATGTGTCCAATCGCCACACCTTCGGGCTGATCTTCCAGCAGGACCTGCAGTCGCCGGCCTATGTGGCCAGGCGGCGCGAGAACATCGTGCAGATGATCCTGCGGTATGTGAGGAATCCATGACCGCGCTGCGCATCGCGGTCGCAGGCGCCGGCTACATCGGCCAGGCCCATATGCAGGCGATCGCACGGCAGGCCGACTGCGTGCTCGGCGCGATCGTCGATCCGGCGCCGGCCGCGGCCGCGCTTGCAGCGCAGGCCGGCGTGCCCTTGTACCCATCGCTTGACGAGATGCTGCAGCAGGACCGGCCGGACGGCGTGGTGCTGGCAACGCCGAACCAGCTGCATGTCGCGCACGCCGGCATCTGCCTGCAAGCCGGCTTGCCCGCCCTGCTGGAAAAGCCGATCGCCCCGACGGTCGCCGAAGCGCAGGAGCTGGCACGGGCGGTGGATCTGTCCGGCGCCAGGCTGTTGATCGGCCACCACCGGGCACACAGTCCGATCATGGCCAAGGCGCGTGAGGTCGTCGACAGCGGCGTGCTGGGACGCCTGGTCGCGGTCACCGGCAGCGCAAGCTTCTACAAGCCCGACCACTACTTCGCCGATGGACCTTGGCGGCGCGAGATCGGCGGCGGTCCGATCCTGCTCAACATGATCCACGAGGTACACAACCTGCGCATGTTGTGTGGCGAGATCGTCGCGGTGCAGGCATTCGCGTCGCACGCGACCCGCGGCTTCCCGGTCGAAGACACGGTGGCGATCAACCTGCGTTTTGCCAGCGGCGCACTCGGCACCTTCATGTTGTCCGACACCGCCGCTTCCGCCCGCAGCTGGGAGCAGACGTCGCAGGAAAACAAGGCCTACCCGAGTTACGCCGACGAAGACTGCTACACCATCAGCGGCACCAACGGCAGCCTGGCGGTGCCGACCATGCGCCTGAAGACTTATCCCCGGGCGCAGGACCGTTCCTGGTGGAAGCCCTTCGAATGTGGCGTCGTGGGCATGGTGCGCGAGGATCCGCTGGTGCACCAGATGGCGCACTTCTGCGCCGTCATTCGCGGCCAGGCGCAGCCGCTGGTCAGCGCGCGCGACGGCCTGGCCAACCTGCGCATCACCGAGGCCATCATGGCGGCGGCGCAAAGCGGCGCCACCGTCGAGATCTCCCCCCACTGAATTTCACCCGAAGGACTGACATGAACATCCTTGTCTTGCACGGCGTCAACCTGAACATGTTCGGCAAGCGCGACCCCAAGCAGTACGGCACCGCCACGCTGGCCGAAATCGACACCCGTCTGCAGTCGCTCGGCCAGGAACTCGGCGCCCAGGTCGAATGTTTTCAGACCAACTTCGAAGGCGCGATGTGCGAGCGCATCCACCAGGCCCATATCCAGGGTGTCGATGCGGTGTTGATCAATGCCGGCGCCTGGACCCACTACAGCTATGGCATTCGCGACGCGCTGGCCATCCTGAGCTGCCCGATCGTCGAGGTGCACATGTCCAACATCCATGCCCGCGAGCCGTTCCGCCATCTGTCGGTGCTGGCCGAAATCGCCAAAGGCCAGATCTGTGGCTTCGGCGTCGACAGCTACCTGCTGGCGCTGCGCGCCGCGGTATCGATGCACAAACCGGCGTGAGGAGGCGCCGATGATCGCCGGCAGCACCGGGCTGATCGCCCATATCGGGTTTCCGACCCACGCCTTCAAGGCGCCGCTGATCTACAACCCATATTTCGAACAGGCCGGCATCGACGTGGTGGTCGTGCCGATGGCTTGCCGGGCGGAGCACTACGCCGACTTCCTGCGCGCGGTGTTCACGCTCGAGAACATCCGCGGTGCGCTGATCACGATGCCGCACAAGGTCAGGACGATCGCCTTGCTCGACGATGTCTCGCCGACCGCGCGGATCGCCGGCGCCTGCAACGCGGTGC
>JBFJZP010000645.1:0-2307 GCA_041622095.1 Burkholderiaceae bacterium
ATCTGCGCCGGCCTGGTGCTGCTGCTGCAGGCCGGCCTGCCGGTGCTGCCGATGTCCGGCCTGGTCGCGGCGCTGCTGGTGACGATCGCCAGTGTCTTGTTGACCGGCGCTTTCCATGAGGACGGCCTGGCCGATGTGGCCGACGGCCTGGGCGGCAGCCTGGAGCGCAGCCGCGCGCTGGAGATCATGAAGGATTCGCGCGTCGGCGCCTTCGGTGCACTGGCGCTGATGCTGGTGCTGCTGCTCAAGCTCGCGCTGCTCGCGCTGTTGTGGTCGGCCGGCCCATGGCTGATGGCCGGGGCGTTGTTCACGGCGCATGTGGTGTCGCGTTTCTATCCGCTGCTGCTGGTGCGCGGCATGCGCCACGTCGGAGATGAAGGTCGCTCCAAGTCCAAGCCGCTGGCCGATCAGATCACGACGCGCAGCCTGGTCGCGGCGTTTTTGTGGACCGGGGCAGCGATGGTGCTGGTGGCCCTGTCGATGCCCGGCCTGGCTTTGCCAGGCCCGTTGCTGGCGTCGACACTGGCTTGGCTGTGGATGTGGCGCTGGTTTGCGCGTCGGCTGCAGGGCTTCACCGGCGACTGCCTGGGGGCCACGCAGCAGGTGTGCGAAGTCGCGTTCTACCTGGGACTGGTGTTGTCCTTGTGAGCTGCCAGGCGCAGTCCCGGGAGCCGGAGCCGCGGCTGTGGCTGGTGCGCCATGGCCGCCCGGTGTTGTCCCCCGGCATTTGTTACGGCGCGACCGACGTGCAGGCGGATGCAGCGCATACCCGGGCCATCGCCAATGCGCTGGCCGGCGCGTTGCCACCGGACGCGAGCCTGCTGACATCGCCGCTGCAGCGTTGCACCACACTCGCCCGGGCCTTGCACCAGTACCGGCCGGACCTCTCGCTTCGGATCGAGCCCGGTATTGTCGAATTCGACTTCGGCTGCTGGGAAGGCCAGCGTTGGGACGCGATTCCGAAATCTGCGCTTGATGCCTGGACCCAGCAGTTTGCCGAACATCGCTTCGGCGGTGTCGATTGTGTTCAGGACATGCTGGACCGGGTGGCCGAAGTCTGGGACGTGTACCGAAGTGGTGGCCGCAGCCAGGTATGGATTACCCATGCCGGCGTGATGTCCGCCGCCAGCTTGCTGGCCCAGGGCCTGCGCAGGATCGACGATGCCCGGTCCTGGCCTGACCGGTCGCCGGCTCACGGCGCGCATGTGTTGCTGTGAGCTTGGACGCCGGTCAGCCTGGTCAGCCGAGTACCACCCGGTTGCGACCGGCCTGCTTGGCCTGGTACATCGCGTGGTCGGCGCGTGCCATCAAGGCATCGACGGTATCGTTGCCCGGCCGGTTGGTGGTGACGCCGATGCTGACGGTGAAGCTCTCCGGTACCTGCAACTCGGCAACCTTGCGGCGGATCCGTTCGGCCACCACCTGGGCCACGTCCAGTGTGGTCTCGGGCAACACCACGACGAACTCCTCGCCACCGAGCCGGCCGATCACGTCGGCACGGCGCAGCAAGGTGCTCACTGTCTGCACGAACTGCACCAGGGCCTGGTCGCCGGCCTGGTGGCCGTACCGGTCGTTGATCGACTTGAAATGGTCGATGTCGATCAACAACACCGCCATCATCCGGCCGTGGCGCTTGCAGCGTTCGAGTTCCTGCTGGCAGGTTTCGGTCAGGTTGCGCCGGGTCAAGGCATTGGTCAGCGAGTCGTGCGACGCCAGGTGTTCGAATTCCGCGCGGACCCGGTCGGTCGCCATCAGCACCAGGCTGATCGCGGTGAGTAACATCAGGAACGGGTAGCTGATCACGTAGATCAGATTCTGCGGCGTGTTGTCCAGGATGCCGCTACCGATCGGAAACAGCCATGCCGCCGCAAATCGCAGCGCCTGGCTCAGAACCGAGAACACCAGCACCACCATCGCCATGCGATAGGCAAAACTGCGCGCGCCATGCACATGGATCAGGTAGGCATGGGATGCGAACAACCAGGTCAGGACGGTGATCGAGACCATCAGGCGGGCCAGGTAAAGCGGTTGCACGACCAGGAACCAGGTCGAGACCAGCGTCATGCCGAGGATGATTGCGTAGCGTGGCCAGAAGCGAGGTTGCAAGCCGAAGAACTGCTGGCTGCCGAAATACTGGAGGTAGACGCCGGAAAAAATCAGCAAGTTCGCCACGGAAATGGCAAACAGGTCCGGCAGGATGGCACGCGTCGACGCGGTCAGTCCCGCCAGGAACAACGCGGCGGTACCGACCGTCCAACTGGACAGGCCGCGCACGCTCGGGGGGTAGTTGCGCTGCAGGAAATACAG
>JBFJZP010000646.1:0-2306 GCA_041622095.1 Burkholderiaceae bacterium
CGCCGAGCAGAAATATCTGTGCAGAGAAGTAGACCCATACGAGTACGGCGACCAGCGAGCCGGCCGCGCCGAATCCCGAGCTCATGCCACTGCCGCCGATATACAGGCCGATCATCCATTTGCCCCAGGCAAACAGCGTCGAGGTCGCGAACGAACCCACGGCGACATCACGCCATTCGACACGGGCGCGCGGCATCAGCTTGTAGATCATGGCGAACATCAGCGTCACCAAGGTAAAGCTCACTACCTGGTTGGCGATGGCGAGCATCAACTCCCAGCCGACCATGCGCGGCGTCCACCATGCCTGAATCGCCGACAGGCCGGCACCGAGCAACAGCGACACCACCAACAGGAAACCGATCCCGAGGATCAGCCCGAACGACAGCAGGCGCGTGCGCAGCAAACTCCACAGGCCGCTGCCGACGCGTACCGGTGCACGCCAGATGCGGTCCAGCGAATCTTGAAGTTCCGCGAAGACCGTGGTCGCTCCCACCAGCATCAGCACGATGCCGATCCCGGTCGCGGCGACGCCATCCGCCGGCTTGTTGACGCTCTGCAGCAGATCCTGGATCGCCGACGCACCGGCGGCGCCGACCAGGCCGCTGAGTTGGCCGAAAATTTCTCCGCGCGCCGCTTCCGGGCCGAACCATATGCCGGCCACCGAGATCACGATCAGCAGCAGCGGCGCGATCGAAAACAAGGTGTAGTAGGCGAGGGCGGCGCCCATGCTCGGTGCATGGTCGTCGATCCAGGCATTGAATGCGGCCCTGCCTATTGCCAACAGCTGCTTGTGACCGGCAAGGCTTGTGATGTCGGCCTGGCCAGGCGGAAATTGCTCTGGCATTGCTGCCTTTCAGGTTGCTGCGCGATGCTCCGCTGCGGTCTGCAGATGCGGCGCCTGTCCCGTCGCGATGAAATGCTCCAGGTGCGCGACATCCATCACACCCGATAGATTGCCCGTGTATTCGTCGACCGGCCTGTGACCGGACAGGTACTGGTTTGGCCGCGCGAACCAGTTCGCCATGGTCCATGCGTCATATAAGGGAACGAGGATCTCGAACAGCGGTTGCAAGGACCGTCGGGGCTGCATTCGCGGACCCGCCTCGAACTGGAACATGGGAACCCAGGGTTCCGCGTGCCACATGAAGCCGATGATCTCGCGCGTCGCAATCCACCGCGCGATATGCGTGAATCGACTTCGACTGCGCAGGTCCGTACCTTGCGCCAGTTCGCCAACCGAACGCAGTCCGCCGCTGGCAGCGAACGCCATGCGCATGCCAGCCATGCGGTGTTTCGCGGAACATGGCCGATTGCACGGATCGGGGCATGTGACATTCGCCGCGCCCGGCTGGCCCCGCCGGCACATCAGCCAGGGGTCGTCGATGCCGACCGGCGTCGGTTGCATACGGAAGTTCATGTCGTAGCGCAGGTCGGTGCCGGGGTCGCGCCGTTCGACATGCTGGAGAGCGGCCGCGCTCGATCCGTTGCTCATATACCCACCGCCACTGTGTCGTCGGGCCGGTGTTGCGGTCTGGCGTCGGTGTTGCCACCGGGCAGCGCCTTGACCCTTGGTGTCGATTGGTTGATGCTCATGGATTACTCGATGGTTGCGGTGCGGGTGCACCAAGGGTTGCTGTGACTGAGGGCGGTTTGGCGCAGCCATGGACTGCGAAGTGGTCGTCTCGATCCAGCAATATCGATTCTGCCGGGGGGCGCGGACGCTGTGCATCAGGAAACGCGTCACTTTGGCGTAGGAGATTGCCGACCCTGGCCACCATCTGCGGATCACGCGTCGCCATGGACGGCGCGCCGGCCCTTTCAGAGGCAGGAGGGTCCGGCCTGCGAACGATGCATCGAGGGTCGATCGCCGCGTCAGCGGGCGGGTGCACGCGCCGGGATGTGTGTGTTGCCCGGGTGCTGAACAGACTTCGCGATGCGGCCTTGCCTTGGCACCAGCGTCGCGCATTGCGCACCGGCGAGCTTCGCATCGGTGTCGGATCCCGGATCGATGAAGGGGATGATGGCGGCCAAGGGATTGAGCAGTGCGAGCAACGCGGCTGCACCAAGCTTGCCAGCGAGCTTGCCACCTTGCACCGAGACCGATGGGCGGGTGAAGCTGCCGCGTACATGCACCGGCGTTCGCAGCGTCAACGGGCTGAAGTCCTTCGGCGAGACCACTGCGCGGACATCGAGTGCCTCGGTGCGCAGCGATGCTGTGCCGTCGAGCCAGATGGTCGAGTCGGGCGTGTCGATGACGAAGATCCTGGGGCGGACCACACCGTTCTCGACGCTGAAGTCGGCGACGA
>JBFJZP010000647.1:0-2305 GCA_041622095.1 Burkholderiaceae bacterium
ATGCCCAGTCCGCCGGCGCGGTGCCGATGCCAGCGCCGGTGCGCGCGCTGATGCGCGGTGCGGCCCGGGTGATGACCACGGTGGCCCAACGGATCTGACACCGGCGAGCAGGCCAGGCGCGCCGGACTGCAGCGCCGGCCATACCGGCCACCCGGCCCGGCCCCGGATCAGACTTCGGTCAACGCAAAACTGGTCGTGATGGCTGCGGTCTTGCCGAGCATGATGGTTGCGGAGCAGTATTTTTCATGGCTCATCGCGATCGCCCGCTCCACTGCCGCCGGCGGAATGCCCTTGCCGGTGACATCGAAATGCATGTGAATCGCGGTGAACACCTTCGGGTCGGTCTCGGCGCGTTCCGCCGTCACCTTGCAGGAGCAGCGCTGCACGTCATGGCGCCCACGCTTGAGGATCAGCACCACGTCGTAGGCGGTGCATCCACCGGCGCCGGCCAGCAGTGTCTCCATCGGGCGCGGTGCCAGGTTCTGCCCGCCGTTCTCCGGCCTGGCGACGTCCGGGGCGCCGTCCATGACCAGCGTATGCCCGGTACCGGTTTCGGCCAGAAACCCCATGCCCGAACGTGTGCCTGCGTTCCCGGTCCAGCTGACGGTGCATTCCATGATGTGATGATCTCCAAATCGGTTTGAGACAGGCCGCAGCACAGGCCCGGCGCCCGGCATCCGCCAACGGCGGGCAGGGCTGCGAGACGAAGGCCGGCGGTGTCCGGATGTACCGATTCTGCCAGTGCCGCCACCGGCTTGCGCAGGCCGCGCCGACCAGGCCTCAGGCCGGCTTCGGCCCGGCACGCTTATCATCGACGGCCAGTTGCACCCACGCCATGACATCCGCACACCTCACTCCGTTCGATTACCTGAAGAAGATCCTGACCGCCCGCGTCTACGACGTGGCCCGGGAAACCGCGCTCGAGCCGGCCCGCAACCTGAGCCAGCGCCTGCACAACAAGATCCTGCTCAAGCGCGAAGACCAGCAGCCGGTGCGCAGCTTCAAGTTGCGTGGCGCATACAACAAGATGGTGCAACTGGCGCCGGAGCAACTGGCCAAGGGCGTGATCTGCGCCTCCGCCGGCAACCATGCGCAAGGCGTGGCCCTGAGTGCGCACAAGCTCGGCACCCGGGCGGTGATCGTGATGCCCACGACCACGCCCCAGGTCAAGATCGACGCGGTGCGCACGCTCGGTGGCGAGACGGTGCTGGCCGGCGAGAGTTACTCCGACGCCTACGAGCATGCGGTCAAGCTGCAGGCAGAGCAAGGCCTGACCTTCGTGCATCCATTCGACGATCCGGACGTGATCGCCGGCCAGGGCACGGTGGCGATGGAGATCCTGCGCCAGCACCAGGGCGAACTGCATGCGGTATTCGTCGCGATTGGTGGCGGTGGCCTGATCTCCGGTGTGGCCAACTACATCAAGGCGGTGCGTCCGCAGATCAAGGTCATCGGCGTGCAGATGAACGACTCGAACGCGATGATGCAGTCGGTCGCGGCGCGCCAGCGCCAGGCCCTGCCCGACGTCGGCCTGTTCTCCGACGGCACTGCCGTGAAACTCGTCGGCGAAGAGACCTTCCGCATCGCCAGCAACCTGGTCGATGAATTCATCACCGTCGATACCGATGCGGTCTGCGCCGCGATCAAGGATGTGTTCGTCGACACCCGCAGCATCGTCGAGCCGGCCGGCGCGCTGGCGGTGGCGGCGATCAAGCAATATGTGTCGGCACACAAGACCCGCGGCGAAACCTACGCCGCCATCCTGTGCGGCGCGAACATGAACTTCGACCGCCTGCGCTTCGTCGCCGAACGGGCCGAAGTCGGCGAGGAGCGCGAAGCCCTGTTCGCGGTGACGATCCCCGAGGAACGCGGCAGTTTCAAGCGTTTTTGCCAGCTGATCGGCGACCTGCCGGGCGGCCCGCGCAACGTGACCGAATTCAGCTACCGCATCAGCGACTCCGACCAGGCCCATGTGTTCGTCGGCGTGACCACCCAGGGCAAGGGTGAGAGCAGCCGCATCGCGGCAAATTTCGTCAAGCACGGCTTCGAGGCGCTGGACCTGACCCATGACGACCTGGCGCAGGAACATATTCGCCACATGGTGGGTGGCCACTCTGCGCTGGCGCGCGACGAACGCCTGCTGCGTTTCATCTTTCCGGAGCGACCCGGTGCCTTGCTCAAGTTCCTGAGCCTGATGCGTCCGGGCTGGAACATCAGCCTGTTCCACTACCGCAACCAGGGCGCCGACTATGGCCGGATCCTGGTCGGCATCCAGGTACCACGCGGCGACCGCAAGGCCTTGCGG
>JBFJZP010000648.1:0-2300 GCA_041622095.1 Burkholderiaceae bacterium
CGGCAACCGGCGATGCCAGGCCGGGCGCCCCGGCCGGGGCCATCAATGGCGGCATGCATCCGTACCGGACCGATATTCCGGCGCAACATCCTTCGGTGGTGGTCGGTGTCGAAGACATCCAGGCGGCGATTCGGCGTGTCGGCACTGCCGGTGGCGAGGTGATCGGCGAGCCGATGGAGATCCCCGGTATCGGGCTCTATGTCGCCTTCTACGACAGCGAAGGCAACCGCAACAGCATGTTGCAGGCCTTCCCGATGGAGTGATCGCCATGCGTTTTTTGATCCTGGTCAGGTCGACGGACGAGCTCGAGGCCGAGACCGTTCCGGCGACGCCGGACGAGGCCTTGTTCGGCGCAATGGCGGCCTATCACGAGGAACTCGCCAAAGCCGGCGTTCTGCTCGACGCCGCCGGCCTGCAACCCAGCCGCACCGGTTGGCGCATGGTCTACGACGCCAAGGGAAGCCATCTGACGGATGGTCCGTTTGCCGAAGCCAAGGAGCTGATCGCCGGCTACACGCTGATCCAGGTGCGCTCGCGCGAAGAAGCCATGCAGTGGAGCCGGCGGTATCCCAATCCGGCGGGCGCTGGTCGAGATGCGGTGATCGAAGTGCGCCAGTTGTTCGAGCTGGACGACTTTGTTCCCAGCCCTTCGGCCGAGCGCTTGCGCGAGCTCGGCCTGCCCGGTGCGGCTGGCTGAGAAACCTCTTCGCAAAGGACAAGGAACATGGCCAGACAGATCTTCGTCAACCTGCCGATTCGCGACCTGGCGCGTTCGAAAGCCTTCTTCGTCGCACTCGGCTGGCATTTCAACCCGCAATTCAGCAACGACCAGGGCGCCTGCCTGGTGATCTCCGACACCATCCATGCCATGCTGCTGACCGAGCCCTTCTTCCGGACTTTCACCAAACTGCCGGTGGCCGACGCCAACCAAACCACCGAGGTCTTGCTGGCGCTGAGTTGCGAAAGTCGGGCCGAAGTCGACGAGATGGTGGCCAAGGCGGTGGCCGCGGGTGCCCGCACACCGAATCAGCCCCAGGACCATGGCTTCATGTACCAGCATGGATTCGCCGACCTCGATGGCCACCAGTGGGAGCTGTTCTGGATGGACGAAAGCGCGGCGCCGCCGCAGCTCTGAGGCAGCGTGCATTCGGGCGTGCACCAGGCCATCGCGGCCGTCTGGCGGATCGAGTCGGCGCGTATCGTCGCCGTCGTGCTGCGTATGGTGCGCGACCTGGGCGCGGCCGAAGATCTGGCCCAGGATGCCTTGGTCGCCGCCTTGCAGGACTGGCCGAAAAACGGCATTCCGGACAAGCCGGGAGCCTGGCTGACCGCCACCGCGAAGCGCCGCGCGCTCGACTTCCTGCGCCACCGCAACATGGCGGACGCCCGGCATGCCGATATCGCCCAGGATCTTGCGGCATTGCAGGCGGCGCAGGTGCCCGACTTCGTCGATGCGCTGGATGCCGCCCGCCAGGACAAGATCGGCGACGATCTGCTGCGCCTGATGTTCACCGCCTGCCACCCGGTGCTGTCGACCGAAGCGCGCGTGGCGCTGACCTTGAAGCTGCTCGGCGGCCTGACGACGCAGGAAATCGCACGCGCCTTCCTGCAGCCCGAAGCGACGATCGCCCAGCGCATCGTTCGCGCCAAACGCAGCCTCGCCGATGCGAGCGTGGCCTTCGAGATTGCGCACGACGAGGCATTGGAAGAGCGCCTGGGCGCGGTGCTGGAAGTGGTCTATCTGATCTTCAATGAAGGCTATACCGCCACCAGTGGCGACGACTGGCTGCGCCCGGAGCTGTGTTACGAAGCCTTGCGCCTGGGACGCATGCTGGCGGAACTGGCGAGTGAACACGCCGAAACGCATGGATTGATTGCCTTGATGGAAATCCAGGCCTCGCGCAACGCCGCGCGGGTCGATCACCAGGGGCGGCCGGTGCTGCTGATGGACCAGGACCGGGGCCGTTGGGACTGGCTGCTGATCCGCCGCGGCCTGGCGGCGCTGGCGCGCGCCGAGGAACTGGGCGAGCCGCGCGGCCCCTTCCAGCTGCAGGCGGCGATCGCTGCCTGCCATGCCCGCGCAGCCGATGCCGGATCGACCGACTGGGGCCAGATCGTCCAGCTGTATGCGCAGCTGATGCTGGTCGCGCCATCTCCGGTGGTCGAACTGAACCGTGCCGTCGCGCTGGCAATGCACCAGGGGCCCGCCGCGGGCCTGGCCGTCGTCGACCAGCTCCTGGCAGACAAGGCCCTGCAAGCCTATCAATGGTTGCCGGCAGTGCGCGGCGATCTTCTGGCGA
>JBFJZP010000649.1:0-2293 GCA_041622095.1 Burkholderiaceae bacterium
ACCGGCAAGAACAGCCCGAACCGCGAACTGGAGACCGCTTGATCATGAACTCGACCATCCGCTTCATTGCCGCGCAAGACCACGCCGAACCTACTGATGGTGCGATCGCGCTGGCCAACACCGAAGACCCGCGCACGCTCGAACTCGATGGCGTGCACCGTATCGACCTGAACTTTCCCAAGTTCACCGATGGCCGCGCCTATAGCCAGGCCTTCCTGCTGCGTCGCCGGCTGGGCTTCACCGGCGAGATCCGGGCCACGGGCGACGTACTGGTCGACCAGCTGGTGCAGTTGCAGCGTTCGGGCTTCGACAGCGCGGTGTTGCGTCACCCGACCAGCCCGGCGGTGATCGAGCGGCAATTCGCGCAGTATTCCGCCTTCTACCAGGGAGACGCAGCGACGCCTGCGCCCTTGTTCGCCAGGGCTGCATGATGAGCGCCATCGATCTGCATGCCCGCGCCAGCGTCGACTTTGACGCCAAGCTGCAGGAAACACGCGCGCAACTGCGCGCGCTGGTGAACCGCTACCCACGCCCGGCTGGTGCGCCCAAGCCAACCGTCGTGCAGGCCTCGAGCCTGGGCGCGGAAGACATGGTCGTCAGTCATCTGGTCAACACGCTGGCGCTGGATGTGGGCATCTTCGTGCTGCAGACCGGCATGCTGCATATGGAGACGCTGGCATTGCTCGAGCAGTTGAAGGCCACGTCGGCTGCACCGGTCAGCGTATACGAGCCGCGCGCCGAAGCGGTGGTCGCGTTCGTCAACCGCGAAGGCAAGGACGCGATGTACAAGAGCATCGACCTGCGCAAGGCCTGCTGCGGCATCCGCAAGATGGAACCGCTGGCCCGTGCGCTCGACGGCAAGTCGGCCTGGATCACCGGCTTGCGCCGCGAACAGTCCGGCGCCCGCTCCGACGTGCCGATGCTCGACCTGTCCGACCCGGAGCGCGCCAAGCTCAACCCGCTGGTCGACTGGACCTGGGGTGACGTGTGGCACTACATCCAGTTGCACCAGGTGACCTACAACCCGCTGCATGACCAGTTTTTCCCGAGCATCGGCTGTGCGCCCTGTACCCGCGCCATCAGCCTGGGCGAGGACTTCCGCGCCGGCCGCTGGTGGTGGGAGAGTGAAGCCGCGAAGGAATGTGGCCTGCATGTGGCCCCGAAGGATCAACAAGAAGAGGAAACCAGCGTATGAACGCACGTACCGAACCAGCATTGCTGGCCCAATTGAGCAACCAGCACCTGGACGCCCTGGAGGAGGAAACCATCTTCATCCTGCGCGAGGTGGCCGCAGCCTTCGAACGTCCGACCCTGTTGTTCTCCGGCGGCAAGGACTCGCTGGTATTGCTCAAGTGTGCGGAGAAGGCCTTTGGCATCGGGCGCATCCCCTACCCGCTGCTGATGATCGACACCGGCCACAACTTCACCGAGGTGACCGACTTCCGCGACCAGCGCGCCGCCGAGCTGCAGGCCGATCTGATCGTGCGCAGCGTCGAGGACTCCATGGCACGTGGCACGGTGCGCCTGTCGCACCCGGAAGAGTCGCGCAATGTGCACCAGTCGGTGACGCTGCTCGAAGCGATCGAGGAATTCCGCTTCGACGCGCTGATCGGTGGCGCCCGCCGCGACGAAGAGAAGGCCCGCGCCAAGGAGCGCATCTTCTCGCACCGCGACAGCTTCGGCCAGTGGCAACCCAAGGACCAGCGGCCGGAACTGTGGACCTTGTTCAACACCCGGCTCAAGCCCGGCGAGCATTTCCGCGTGTTCCCGATCTCGAACTGGACCGAACTCGACGTGTGGCAATACATCGAGCGTGAACATGTGGCGCTGCCCGCGCTGTATTACAGCCACCAGCGCGAGGTGGTCGAGCGAAAGGGCCTGCTGGTGCCGGTCACGCCGCTGACGCCGCTGCGCGACGGCGAAAGTGCCGAACTGCGTGATGTGCGTTTTCGCACCGTCGGCGATGTCACCTGCACCTGCCCGGTAGCCAGCCTGGCGGCCAGCGCTGCCGAGGTGGTGATCGAGACGCTGGCAACCGACGTGAGCGAGCGGGGCGCCACCCGCATGGACGACCGCACCTCTGATTCGTCGATGGAAAACCGTAAAAAAGAGGGGTACTTCTGATGGACTTGTTGATGGAACTTCTCGACGCACCGGCGCAAAACACCGCGTCGGCAGCCCCGGCTACCGAGTCGGCGCAGACGCCCGCGACGGCGGCGGATGACGCCACCAACCCGGCGCTGCGCTTCATCACCTGCGGCTCGGTCGACGACGGCAAGAGCACGCTGATCGG
>JBFJZP010000650.1:0-2289 GCA_041622095.1 Burkholderiaceae bacterium
CACGTCGCCCCAGCGCCTGGTTTCGCTGGCCAGCAGTTCGGCCGCCTGCTCAGGCGTACTGGCCTGGGCATCCATGTTCAGCGCACGCAGCTTGGCCTGCACGTCCGGTGCTTCGATAGCGGCCCGGATGTCCTTGTTCAGGCGTGTGATCACGGCGGCCGGTGTCCTGGCGGGCACTGCCAGGCCGTTCCAGGAGGACGCGACCAGTCCCGGCACGCCGCTTTCGACCGCGGTGGGCACGTCCGGCAGGATTGCCGAGCGTTTGCTGCCGGTCACCGCCAGTGCACGCACCGCCTTGCTGCTGATATGCGGTATGACCGGCCCGAGGATTTCGACCGCGGCGTCGATCTGGTTGCCGCGCAAGGCGGTGATGACGGCCGGCGTGCCATTGAACGGCACGATCTGCACATCGATGCCGGCGGCGGATTTCAGCAGTTCGCCAGTCAGGTTCTGCGTGCTGCCGATGTTGACCGTGCCCAGGTTGAGCTTGCCCGGATTGGCCTTGGCAAAGGCGACCAGTTCGCCCAGGGACTTGAATTTCGAATCCGCCTGGGTGATGACCGCGATGTCGAAGGTCGCCAGCGTCGAGACCGGTGCGAAGTCGCGCTGGGTGTCGAACGGCAGCGACTTGAACAAGCCGGCGCTGACCGCCGTGCCATTGGAGATCAGCAGCAAGGTGTGGCCGTCCGGATCGGCCTTGGCCACGATGTCACCGGCCGCGACGCCGCCGGCTCCCGGCTTGTTGTCGATGACAACCGCCTGGCCCAGCGACTGGCTGAGTTTCTCCGCCACGGTACGGGCGGTGATATCGGCCACGCCACCGGCGCCGAACGGCACGACGATGCGCACCGTCTTGCTCGGGAAGGTCTGGGCCTGGCTGGCCAGGGCCAGGGCGGCCATACCGGCCGCAGCGGCCCATCGTGTCAAAAATCGCATGGCTGTCTCCTGATCGCTGCGCGACCTCGCGGGCCGGCATCACGGGTTGATGATGATTACCCGGCACCATACGCGATCGCCGGGTACAAGGCCGGCGCAACTCCTGTCGGAATCGTGGCATCGGCAGCAACGACGATTGTCATCGGATTGCCGGCCAGATTACAGCAGACTGGGTCACTAACAGCTATAACGATCTGGCATATCCCGAAAAAGGATATGCAGAGCAAACCCGAACAGGACGCGCAGCCGCGGCGCCGCCGCCTGCCGGCGGCCGCCGCGTCAGGCGCGCAGGTGCTGGTTGAAAAACGCCACCGTCCGCTCCCAGGCCAGCTTGGCTGCCGCGGCGTCGAATCGTGGCGTGGTGTCGTTGTTGAAGCCGTGCTGGGTGCCGGCATAGGTATGGGCGGTATATCGGACGCCGGCTGCCTTGAGTGCAGCCTCATACGGCGGCCAGCCGGCATTGATGCGTTCATCGACCGCAGCAAAATGGATCAGCAGCGGCGCCTTGACCTTGGCCGCCTCGCTGGCCGCCGGATGGTTACCGTAGAACGGCACGCCGGCCGCCAGGTTCGGCAGCCGCGTGGACAGGATGTGCACCATGCCGCCGCCGTAGCAAAACCCGACCGCGCCGATGGTGCCGTTGCATTCCGGGCGCGACTGCAGGACCTGGGCGGCGGTCACGAAGTCCTCGCGCGTCTTGGCCTGATCGAGTTTGCCGAACAGTTCACGCGCCTTGTCTTCGTCGCCCGGATACCCGCCCAGCGGCGTCAAGGCGTCGGGCGCGAATGCGACGAAGTTGTCCAGCGCCAGGCGCCGCGTGATGTCCTCGATATGCGGGTTCAGGCCGCGGTTCTCGTGCACCACCAGGATGCCGGGCAACTTGCCGCTGGCATTGGCCGGCACCGCCAGGTAACCCTTCATGGTGCCGGAGCCGTTTGGCGACGGGTACTCCAGCATCTGCGTCTTGAGACGCTGGTCGTCCTTGGGCACGACCTGGGCCGCGGCGAAGTCCGGGCTCAGCGATGCCAGCAACATGCCGGCGGTGACACCGCCGACGGCAAACTTCTGCGCCCGCTCCAGGAAACCGCGCCGGTCGATACCGCCGTGGACATAGGCATCGAACAATATCAGCAGTTCCTGGTCGAAATCGGCAGCGGTCTTGCGTGGCATGGATGGCTCCTCGGTGCGTGGGTGGTTGACGGATCCTGGACAGACTAGGCCGGCGGCAAAACGTTCAACCCCGACGTCATTGCGTTCATCAGGGATTACCCAGCCCCCTCAGGCTGTCGGCAAACCGTGCGGCCGCACTGGCCGCCGGCCACAAGAAAGCTATGGAAGTTGAAGCAGCAAGCA
>JBFJZP010000651.1:0-2288 GCA_041622095.1 Burkholderiaceae bacterium
CCGGACAAATTCATGGCTCCGCTGGCCAACAACCAGCCGTTCCTCGACGACGCGCTTGCTCGGGTCGAAGCGGCGGTGCGCGAGCTGGAACAGCAGGGGCTGCCCCGCCAGCGCATCGCCCTCCTGGGATTTTCCCAGGGCGCATGCCTGGCCTGCGAATACCTGTACCGCAACCCCCGGCAATGGGGCGGTTTGCTCGCCTACACCGGCGGTCTGATCGGCCCGCAACAAAGCACTTGGGCAACTCCGCACACCCTGGCCAACACCCCGGTACTACTGGGCAACAGCGATGTCGACAGTTGGGTACCCCTGGCGCGCACGGAGGAAACCGCCGCGGTGTTCACGGCCATGGGCGCAGTGGTGCAACTCAAGGTGTATCCAGGCATGGAGCACATGGTCAACGACGATGAAATCGTGCTCGGCCGCGCGCTTCTGGCGAATCTGCTGCACGCTGCCACAGAGGACGCCTGATGCCTTTTCATTCTGCGATTTTGGGCAATTGGGTCCAACAACTGATTTTTTCCGAGCAGACCGGCGATGCCGACCGCCTCGTTGGCCTGACCTGCCGGGAGCAACGCTCATGAATGACCTCAACGGCAAACGCGCCCTGATAACCGGCTCCGCCGCCGGCCTCGGCCTGGCCATTGGCGAAGCGCTGGCCAAGGCCGGTTGCGCCGTGGTGCTGCATGGCCGCGCGGCAGTTGAGAGCATGGCCGCCACCTGCAATGAACTAAGCCAGCGGCATGGCGTCGAGGTGAGTTACCAGAGCGCCGACCTGAGCACCCCGGCCGGCGTCAGCGGGCTGATCGAAGCGGCCACACAGACCCTCGGCGGCATAGACATTCTGGTAAACAACGCAGTCACCCGGCATTTCGCGCCGATCCACGAGTTCCCGCCGGAGGCCTGGGATCTGGCCCTGGCGGTCAACCTCTCGGCGGTGTTCCACGCCACCCGCCTGGTCTTGCCGGGCATGCGCGAGCGGCGCTGGGGGCGGATCTTCAACCTGACCTCGATCTACGGCATGCGCGGCACGCCGAACCGGGTCGACTACGTCACCACCAAGAGCGCCCTGCTCGGCTTCAGCCGGGTGGTGGCGCTGGAAAATCTCGACTACGGCATCACCTGCAACTCGATCTCCCCCGGTTCGACTCTGACCCCGTCGATTGCCGCACGGGTCGAGGCGCTGCGCGAGCGCGAACAGCTTAGCGAAGAAGAGGCGGTGCGCCGCTTCCTCGCCGGCAAACAGCCCTCGGGACGCTTCAACCAGGCCGCGCATGTCGGCGAGCTGATCACCTTCCTTTGCGGCGATGCCGGTCTCGACATCACCGGAGCCATGCTGCCGGTCGATGGCGGCTGGCTGGCCAACTGAACCCTGTCTGGAGAACCCAACGCATGTCCAAACCAAGCATCGGCTTTATCGGCCTCGGCACCATGGGCGAACCCATGGCCACCCGCCTGGCGCAAGCCGGCTACCCGATCACCGTGTCGGATCTCAATAACGCCGCTGTCGAGCGCCTGATGGCCCTCGGTGCCCAAAGCGCCGCCACCCCGGAAGAAGTCGCCTCGCAAGCGGAAATCGTCTTCGCCAGCCTGCCGACCCCGGATGTAGTACAGAAAGTCGCCCTCGGCGACAAAGGCGTTTGCGCCGGCAGCAAGGTGCGGGTGTTCGTCGACCTCTCCACCACCGGGCCGCGCACCGCCAAACTGGTAGCCGCCGCTCTGGCCGAGAAAAACATCCTGGCCGTCGACTGTCCGGTCAGCGGCGGCGCGGCCGGCGCGCAGAAAGGCACCCTGGCGTTGATGGTGTCCTGCCCGACAGCCGTGTACGACGAGCTGACCCCGCTGCTGCTGAACCTCGGCAAGGTGATCTTCTGCGGCGAGCAACCAGGCCTCGGCCAGACCATGAAGCTGGTCAACAACCTGGTTTCGGTAACTGCCCTGGCAGTGTCCTCCGAAGCGCTGGTGATGGGCGTCAAGGCCGGCCTCGATCCGCAGATCATGCTCGACGTGTTCAACGCCGGCAGCGGGCGCAACAGCGCCACCACCGACAAGCTGCCGCGCGCCGTGCTGCCGCGCACCTTCGACTTCGGCTTCAGCACCGCCCTGTCGCTCAAGGACACCCGCCTGTGCCTCGACGAAGCCGAAGCCATGGGCGTGCCGATGCCAGTCGGCAGCGCCGTGCGCCAGGTGCTCAACATGACCCGCGCGGCGTTCGGCGACAACGCCGACTTCACCCGCATGGTCTGTCTGATCGAACAATGGGCTGGCATCGAAGTGCCCGCCTCCAC
>JBFJZP010000652.1:0-2287 GCA_041622095.1 Burkholderiaceae bacterium
CCGGCGCCTATCCGAACCGCGTCAAGCGCAAGCTGGTCTACGACGCATCGCTCGCCGCCTGCGACCTGCTCGACGGCGCCGCCGACGGCCTGGTCAGCAACGTGCGTGGCTGCAACGCGAGTTTCAACCTCGCCACCGCCACGCTGAACGGCACGCCGCTGCGCTGCGCCGGCGGTGTGGATCTCGGCGACAGCTGCCTGTCGGACGAACAGATCGCCTCCTTCAATACTCTCAATACCGCTCTGACACTGTCTTATGCGCTGGCCAGTGGCGAGACCAGCTACCCGGGTTTCAATACCTGGGGAACCGATTTCGGCAATCCCGGCAGCAGCCCGCTGCAACCGACGGTGCTGACCTTGTCGCTGGGAACGGAGCAGCCTGCCAATCCGATGCCTGCGGTGACGGCGGCAAGCATGCCGCCCTACGGCAGCACCTTCTGGGATCAGTGGGTCAAGTATTTCGTCACTCGCGACGCGAACTACAACTCGCTGAGCCTTGATCCGCAGAATCCGGGCAGCTGGCAGTCGCGGATCGTCGCGCTGACCGCACTGCAGGACACCAACAAGACCGACTTGTCGGCCTTCCGCGCCAAGGGCGGCAAGATCCTGATGGCGCACGGTTCGCACGACGCGCTGGTCAGCACGCGGGCGACCCAGCAGTATTACGACCGGGTGCGCAATGCGATGGGCGGCGCGGCGGTCGACGGTTTCATGCGTTATTACGAAATCCCGGGTTATGGCCATGCCGTCAGCAGCGTGTTCAATGCCGCCTGGGATTCGCTGACGACGCTGGAGAACTGGGTCGAGAAGGGCGTGGTGCCGCCGAAACAGACCGTTGCCGACAGTGCCGGTGTCCCTGGGCGTACCCGGCCCTTGTGCGACTATCCCGGTTGGCCGAAGTACATCGGGTCCGGCGACATCAATGTCGCTGCCAGTTACAGCTGCTCGACGCAGTAAGGCGATGGCGCCCGCCAGGATGACCTGGCACGGGGCCGCCGCCAGCAAGGCGCGAACCGCTGGCGGGGGCTTGTTGCAGAGGGCACGACACTTGCCGAGTCCGCTGCCGGGCAGCCCGCGGATAGACGCCGGGTAGCTGCTGCGGAGCGCCAACACGCCATTCCGGCCCCCGCCTGCCGGGATGGCACTGGTCTGCAAGACGCGGATGCACCCCGGTGCCTTGCTCGCATGTGCATCCGAGGGTGGTGTGTCTTGGCCCGAACAGCCAGCCGAACCCGCCGCCGATTCCAGGCACGGCCATATGTAAACTGGCCGCGACAGGAGGCCCCGATGCTCGACCCGCAAGCCCAGGCACTGATCGACTTGATTATCGAGCGCGAGGTGCCGCCCACCCATACCCTGACTCCGATCGAAGCGCGACGGATTTACCTGGAGCGCCGCGGCTACTCGCAGCCCGACCCGCCAGCAGTGGGTCTGGTGCGCGACTTGTCGGGACCGGTGCCGATGCGGCTGTACCGGCCAGCCAGTGCCGCCGACGACGCACCTCTTCCCGTGCTGGTTTATCTGCACGGCGGCGGCTGGACCATAGGCGACCTCGATACGCACGACGTGCTTTGCCGCAGCCTGTGTGCCGGTGCCGGCTGTGCGGTGATTTCGGTCGACTACCGGCTGGGCCCGGAGCATCGTTTCCCGGCCGCGGTGGACGACGCCCTTGCGAGCATGCGCTGGGTACGCGAGCAGGCAAGCGCGCTGGCGCTGGACCCGGCGCGTATCGCGGTCGGCGGCGACAGCGCCGGTGGCAACCTGGCCGCGGTCGTCTGCCTGGCTCTGCGCGACGCGGGCGAAGCCATGCCGGTGCATCAGCTGCTGATCTACCCGGCGACCGACATGCGAGCCGTCGCCCCGTCGCATGCCACCAACGCGCAGGGTTACCTGCTGACCGCCGACAGCATCGCCTACTTCCGCGGCCACTACATGGGGCAGGGCGCAGACTGGTCCGACTGGCGCGCTTCGCCCTTGCTGGCCACCAGCCACGCCGGCCTGCCGCCAGCATTGGTGCTGACCGCAGGCTTCGACCCGCTGCGCGACGAGGGCAGGCTTTACGCCGATGCGCTTTCGGCCGGCGGCACGCCGGCGCAGCTGGTCTGCTTCGAGCGCCAGATCCACGGTTTCATCACCATGGGCCGCATCATCGATGAAGCGAACCTGGCTCTGGACCTGTGTGCCATGGCACTGCGCCGGGCCTTCGAGGCGCATTGAGACGGCGCCTTGTTCAGGCATGGCGCCAAGGTTCTGGTCCGGCCGGCAGGAACTGCCTGCGCGCGTGGGCC
>JBFJZP010000653.1:0-2286 GCA_041622095.1 Burkholderiaceae bacterium
CGCTGGGACAGGTGCTCGGCGCCCTGCATCCGGGCGACAGCCGGCACCGCGACTTCATTGCCAAGGCCGACCTGCTGATCCACGACACGCAATACACCGCCGCCGAGTATGCGGAGCGGGTGGGCTGGGGCCACAGCACGCTGGAGTACGTGGTCGACATGTCGATCTCCGCGGGTGTCCGCCAGCTGGCGCTGTTTCACCATGACCCCGGGCGCGACGACAACGCCCTCGATGCGCTGGTCGTTGCCGGACAGCAGCGGGTGCGTGACGCTGGCGCGTCGGTGACGCTGTTCGCCGCAGCCGAAGGGACGGTGCTGGAACTCGACGCCCCGGCTGGCGCGATGGCGCCGCTGCGCGAAGACGCGCAGGTCACCGTCGAGCCCCAGGACCTGCAGGACAAGCAGGTGCTGATCGCCTGCGCCGACCCCGATCTCGCCGAGCAGATCCGCCAGACGGTGCAGTCGGAAGGACTGTCCGCGGTGGTCGCCGACAACCCGCAGGACGCACGGCTTGCCGCCGATGCGCAGCAGCTGGCCTTGGCCATCGTAGAGCGCCGGCTCGGTACACACGATGGCCTGGCGCTGGTGCGCGAACTGCGCGCCAGCTCCGGCTTGGGCCAACTGCCGGTGATCATGCTGGCGCCGCCCGACGCCTGTGTGGCGGAAGACACGAGGGCGCCGGCAGGCACCGGTGTACGCGCTCCCCAGCCGATCACCGACTGGCTCAGCCCGCCTTTCACCCTGCAATACCTGCGCACCAAGCTGCGCGCCGGACTGCTGCGCACGCGGGCGCGCTGGCAGGCTCCACCGCTGCCGCAGGATGAATCGCAGCGCCTGGCGGCACTGCATGCGCTGGAACTGCTCGACACACCCACGGAAGAACGGTTTGACCGCATCACCCGGCTGGCCGCACGTTTCTTCGGCGTGCCGATCGCGCTGATCTCGCTGGTCGATCGCGACCGCCAGTGGTTCAAGTCGCGCAACGGCTTGCAGGTGCAGCAGACCTCGCGCGAGGTCTCGTTCTGCGGCCATGCCATCCTGCAGTCCGACGCACTGGTGGTCTCCGACGCATTGACCGATGATCGTTTTGCCGACAACCCGTTGGTGCAATCCGAACCGCGAATGCGTTTTTACGCCGGCCATCCGATCGCCGCGCCGGACGGCAGCCCGATCGGGACCCTGTGCCTGATCGACCACAAGCCACGGCACTTCGGTGCGGCCCAGATCAAGGCCTTGCGCGACATGGCGGCGCTTGTCGAGCGCGAGTTGCGCAACAGCGCCGCGCCGCCCTGATCAGCAGGTCACGGGCAAGCGAGCCCGGCGCAGCGGCAGCGATGCCAGGTCGAGCACCGGCGTATCACGCCTGCCGGTGATCGCGGCCCCGTGCAGGCTCAGGTAGATCGCATCCCATGACGGCCCGGCCAGGTCGGCCAGCACTTGCGCCATGTAGGCATCGAAGAAATCGTCGTCGATACGCCCTGCCGGCAACGCCGACGTGCAACGCGAGACCTGGACCTGCCAGTCGGGATGATCGCGCGCCCAATCGGCCACGGCCGCCAACTCGGTCGCGGTTCCGTGTGCCGCTCGCAGGGCCGCCGCGCCCTTGTGCCACTCGCGGCGCAAACAATCGGCCCGGCCGGCACCGAGCAGGCAAAAAGCGTTGCCTTCGTACCAGAACCGCGCGACCGCCAGCCTCATACCAGCGGACCGGCGCCGGTATGGGGCATCTGCAGTCCCGACAACGCGGCCGACACCGCGTCGGACAGCCGCGCAACAATCAGGTCGAGTTCGTCCGCGGTGACGGTATACGGCGGCGCCAGCATGACATGGTCGCCCTGCACGCCATCGACCGTACCGCCCATGGCATCGACCAGCAGGCCCAGCTCCATCGCTTCCAGGCGTACCCGCTCGTGCAACGCGAGTGCCGGTTCGAAACACTGCTTGTCGGCCCGGTCCGACACCAGTTCGATCGCCTGCAACAAGCCCCGTCCGCGAATGTCGCCGACATGCGGATGGGCACCGAAAGCCGCATCCAAGCGCTGGCGCAAGGCCATGCCCTGCACATGCGCACACGCCACCAGGTCGTCGCGCTTGACGACCTGCTGCACCGCCAACGCCGCGGCGCTGGCAACCGGATGGGCGACCGACGCCAGTCCATGCGCCGCATGTCCGCCGGCGCGCGCCAGCCCTTCCTCGACCTGGCGCTGCACCATGACCGCCCCGATCGTCTGGTGGCCCGCGCCCAGGCCATGGGCGAGCGTCTGCAGATCGGCCACCACGCCCTCCG
>JBFJZP010000654.1:0-2280 GCA_041622095.1 Burkholderiaceae bacterium
AATGCAGGCCGGCCGCCAGGCAGATGACACCGACCGTCGCGGTCAGCGCAGAGGTCAGCATGGTCGACACGTCGCCCATCAGCAACAGCGACGGTGCGGACACGAACATGAACGGAATGATGTAGCCGGTGAGGCCGAGCTTGACCGCAGCCCAACTGGTCTGCATCAAGGTGCCGCGCGATATGCCGTTGGCCGCGTATACCGCCATCGCCACCGGCGGCGTGATCGCGGACAAGACCGCAAAGTACAACACGAACAGGTGGGCTGCCTCGACCTGCACGCCGAGCTTGACCAGGGCCGGCACCAGCAAGGCCACCTGGACGATATAGGCCGGCGTCGTCGGCAGGCCCATGCCCAGCAGGATGCCGGCCAGCATGGTCAGCAGCAAGGCCAGGATCAGCGAGTTCTGCGACAGCGCCAGCACCACGCCGGTAAAGGCCAGGCCCAGCCCGGTCAAGGTGATGGTGCCGATGACAATGCCGGCACAGGCACAGGCCAGCGCCACCACCAGCGTATTGCGGGCTCCCGACTCCAGCGCCTCGACAATCGCGCGCAGCGTGAAGGTCTTGCGCGTGCTGGCGCGCAGCCAGGTGGTCGGAATCACCGAACCGATGCCACACAGGGCGGAGAACGCGGCGCTGTATCCGGCCAGCAGCACCACCACGATCACCACCAGCGGCAGGAACAGGTGGCCACGTTCGACCAGCACTTCGCGCAGGCGCGGCAGGTCCGCCTTGGGCAAGCCGACCAGGCCGATGCGCCGGGCTTCGAAGTGCACCGCCATGAACACCGCCAGGTAATACAGCGCCGCCGGCAGCAGCGCAAAACCCGCCACCGTGAGATAGGACACGCCGAGGAACTCGGCCATCACGAACGCGGCCGCCCCCATGATCGGCGGCATCAACTGGCCACCAGTGGACGCCACCGCCTCGACCGCGCCGGCGAATGCCGGCCGATAGCCGGTGCGCATCATCAACGGAATGGTGAAGGTGCCGGTGGTCATCACATTGGCCACCGCGCTGCCCGACACCGTGCCGAACAGGCTGCTGGTGATCACCGCCACCTTGGCCGGCCCGCCCGAGGTATGGCCGGCCAGCGCGAGCGCGAAATCCATGAACAGCTGCCCTGCCCCGCTGCGCTCGACGAAGGCGCCGAACAGGATGAACAACATCACATAGGTGGCCGACACATACAGCGGAATACCGAAGATGCCCTCGGTGGTCAGGTACAACTGGTCGAGCATGATGCCGACCGACTGGTTGCCCAGGGTCAGTCCGTAGACCAGGAACACGATGGCGGTGATCGGCAAGGCCCAGCCGGTGGCGCGCCGCGTCGACTCCAGGATCAGCAGGACCAGTGCGCCGCCGAACACATAGTCGGCGATGCGCGGGTCGTCGACGTAATACATCCGGTTCTGGATGTAGCCCAGGTTCATGCTGGGGTACAAGGCCGCAGCGGCAGCCGCCAGCACCAGCAAGATGTCGAACCAGCCGACCCGTTCGGCCGTGCCGTTGCGCCCCGGCATGATCAGGAATGCCATCACCAGCGCAAAGGTCAGGTGCGAGCCGCGCATCACATAGGCGTCCGGCGGACCGACAAAGGCGACAACCAGATGAAACACCGACATCGTCACCGCAACCGCGGTGATCAAACGACGCGAGACAGGCTCAGGCAATGCCAACATGCAGGTACTCCGGCGCACGCGGGCGCCATCATGGGAAGGGAGCGGCGCCGACAGCGGCGCCAGGTGGCAGCAGCAGCGGCGGGATTCTCAGCCCCCGCCGCCCGGCGCATCAAAGCGCGCCGACTTCCTTGTAGTACTTCAGTGCGCCTTTATGCATCGGCACGCCGATGTCCTCCGCCATCATCTTCGGAGTGGTGCTGCCCATCGCCTTGGCGATCGCTGCCAGGTCGGCCTTGTTGTCGACCATGCCCTTGAGCACCTTGTAGACGATGTTCTCGTCCAGATCGCAGCGCGCGATCACATGCGTGGCGTAGCCGATGGTCTGGACATCCTGCGTCTGCTTGGGATAACTGCCGGCGGGAATCACCAGCTTGGTGTAGCCAGGGTTGAGCTTGCGCATCGCCTGGAACTTGTCGTCCGGAATGCCCACCAGCTTGATGTCACGAGCCGAGGCCAGGTCCATGATGGCCGAGGCCGGCACCGTCGTGCCCAGCGTGAACGCCTGCGCGTTGTTGTCCTTCATCAGCGACACCGCATCGGTGTACGAGACATAACTGACGCGGCCCATGTCGCTGTACTTCAGGCCGTAGACCTCC
>JBFJZP010000655.1:0-2278 GCA_041622095.1 Burkholderiaceae bacterium
AGGTGGCGCCCACCTCGACGGCGCTGACGATCTGGCCCGGCCTGACCTTGCCGTTGCCCTGCACGATCAAGCGGTCGCCGGCGGCCAGGCCGCTGGTCACCCGCCATTGCGCGCCATGTACTTCGGCAACCTCGACGGCGCGCTTTTCCACCTTGCCGTCGGCGCCCACCACCAGCGCGCTGGCTCCGCCGCTGGTATCGCGCTGCACGCCGGTCTGCGGCGCCAGCACGGCGTCGGGCGCCCGAGCCTGCGCCAGCTCGACGCGCACATACATGCCAGGCATCAGCAGGCCGTCGGGATTCGGCAGCTTGGCGCGCAAGGTCACAGCGCCGGTGCTGGTGTCGACCGACACACCGCTCACCGCCAATTGGCCGGCGTGTTCATAGGTGCTGCCGTCTTCCAGTTTCAGGCGCACGGCCAGCGCGCCGCTGCGCAGCTCGCCCTTGGCGATCTGCTGGCGCAATGCCAGCAGTTCTCCGCTGCTCTGGGTGACGTTCACCCACATCGGATCGGTCTGCTGCACGGTGGTCAGCGCCGTCGTCTGGTTGGCCGTTACCAGCGCACCCGCCGTCACGGTCGAGGTGTCTACCCGGCCGCCGATCGGCGCCGTGATGCGCGTGCGCTGCAGGTCCAGCCGGGCGCTGGCTGCGCTGGCCTCGGCCGACTTCAGCTCGGCCTGCGCCTGAAGAAGCGCGGCCTGGGCGGTTTCGTTGTCCTGGCGCGAGCCGGCGTCGGCCGCCAGCAGGCTGGCCTGGCGCTCGGCCGTCAGCCGAGCCGACTGCAGCGTCGCCTTGGCCTTGGCCACCGCCGCGTCGGCGCTGTCCAGCGCGGCCTGATAACTCGCCGGGTCGATCTGATAAAGCGCCTGGCCCGCCTTCACCGCACTGCCTTCGACGAACAGGCGCGACTGCACGATGCCGCTGACCTGCGGGCGAATCTCGGCCGTCTCGGCGGCCACGGTGCGCCCGGACAGTTCGCGGGTCACGTCCAGCGCCTGGGCCTTCAGCGTGACGACGCCGACCTCGGTGGCCCGGGCGGCGGGCTTCGTGTCAGCCCCTTGACCGCAGGCAGCCAGCATCAGCATCGCAGCCAGCGCCAGCACGCCGAGCGCCTTGCGGTAAGTAGACGGCGGGGATTGATCGGGAAAGTGCAGCATGGAAGAAATCCGGTTTCTGGAACTGCTTCCCATGCTGCGCTGCAAATGTGCAGGAAAAATCAAGCGCGGGCAGCAACTCGACCCGGCGACCTCCAGCGGGCGACGAGACTCCAGCAGCGTGCAAGCTGCCTGCACAGGCCTCTCCTTGCCTTCGAACACCATGACATGCGCGAGGCACACTGAGTCGTGTCGCGATGGACGGCCGGGTCACGGTTGTGGCTGCACTCTGTGGTGGCCCGAACGGCGCAGCCATCGGACCCGACGGTGCCGTCTACGTGTGCAACGACGGTGGCTTCTACTTCACAGACCTGGGCAAGGTGCGCGACGAAGACATGGATCTCGGCGGCGTCTACTACGCCCAGTCCGATGGACGAGCCGCCAAGGTCGTGGCCCGGCCCGCCATGACACCCAACGGCGTTGGTCTGTCGCCCGACGGTTGCACGCTGTACTACGCAGAAACGGCGGGCGCGCGCTTATGGGCCTATGACATCGTCTCGCCGGGCCAGGTTTGCCAGCAAGCTTGGCCGTCGCCGCACGGCGGACGCATGCTGGTGGCATCGCCTGGCGGGCACTACCAGCGTTTCGATTCACTGGCCGTGGATGCGCTGGGCAACATCTGTGTGGCCACCTTGATGCACGGTGGCGTCACGGTGGTTTCGCCCGATGGCCGCACGACACGTCATGTAGCACTGGACGACCGCTGCACCACCAACATCTGTTTTGGTGGCAAAGACCGCCGCACGGCGTTCATCACCTTGTCAGGCAGCGGGCGCCTGGTGGCCATCGATGACTGGCCGGTGCCAGGCCTGCCACTCAGCTACGAAGCGTGAGACGGGCATGGTGTTATCGACCGTTTCATCGTTCATGTGCCGGGTTTGACCAAGCCCGGCATACGGATTCCGGGCTTCGTGCCAACCGTCGGGCGGGATCAGGGGCTGTCGCGGTCAAAGGATTGTTGGCCAGCACTGCTGCATGGCTCGCCCGTCGTGCCGCGGCCCAGTTGCCACGTGCGCAGGCAACTGCTTCAGGTAAACGACCGGCACTTTGCGGATGTTCGAGACTGGATCTGAACCAGCCGGTCTGGAGCGAGCAGGCCCAAGAGCCGGTCGTCGCCGATCGGGC
>JBFJZP010000656.1:0-2277 GCA_041622095.1 Burkholderiaceae bacterium
ACCAACAGCGTCTGGAGCCATGTGGCGTTTGTCCTGCGGCTTGATGCCATAGGCTGCCAGCATCTGCTCGCCGGCGATCGACATCATCGTGCCCTTCAGGTTCAGGGCCACGCGCACCGGCTTCTTTTCCTGGCGCACCTGGTCCAGGCTGCTGATGCCGGACGACTTGCGCACCGCTACCTGGACCGTGGCCTGCGGATCGAACTGCGCGATCGCCCGCACGTTGGTGATCGGCGCCTTGAACGGTGGCTGGCCGAGCATGCCTTGCTTGACGAACTGCGCATGAGCGATACCGAGCTGGAACCGGCCCTGCGATACCAGCGTGATGTTGGCAAGCTCCCGGCTCGGTTCGTAGGTGAAGGCGCTGTTCGGGTATTCGCGTTTGATTGCCTCGCCGATCGCACTGCCCACTGCCGACCATGCGCCGCCAACCGAGCCGCCGGCCAGGGTCAGCTTCATCGGTGTTTCCTGCGCGACGGCTGCCTGCGACAAGGCGACGAATCCGGAGATCACCAGGGCTCGCAACACATTGGGAATTTGTTTCATGTTCAGCTCCATCGGGGTTGAAAAAACCTTGTTCGTGACGCGTTGGTCGGCTCAGGCCTGGATCAGGACTGCATCGCCGAGGCCGGCCGTCGCCACCGCTCGGGCCAGGTCGCTGGCGGTGCTGGAGTGCACCACGAACAATGCCTGGTCGGCATGCACCTGCTCACCGCGGCGCACCAGCAGGTCGATGCCGGCGGCCTTGTCCATCGGCGCGCCGGCGCTGCGCGCAATCTCCGAGACCTGGCTGACGCGGATCGCTGCGACCTGGCCGCCGTGGCGCGCGCGCACCGTATGGCGCAGCAACCCCGGCTGGATGATGCGGGCCTGCTTGCCCTGGGCCTCGATGATGGCCAGCAGCCGGTCTCGCGCCGCACCACTGGCCAGCAGTTCCTCGGCCCGCTCGCGGCCTTTTTCGGGGCTGCCGATGGCCGGATCCCAGGCCAGGATGCGGCTGGCGAAAAACAGCGCCTTCTCGCGCAGGTCGATCGGCGCATCGCCGGCGTTGTCCAGCACGCGCATCACGTCGCGCATCTCCAGCGCCGGGCCGATGCCGGCGCCGATCGGCGCGCTGCCGTCGCTGACGTGGGCTTCGACCTTCAGGCCCAGGCCGGCCCCGACGACGGTGAACAGGCGCGCCAGTTCCTGCGCCTTGTCCTGGTCACGCAGCTTGGCCTCTTCACCGCAGGGAATGTCGACGATCACGTGTGTCGACCCCGCGGTCAGCTTCTTCGACAGGATGGATGCCACCGACCAGCGCGCCGAGTCGATACCCAGCGGCCGTGTGATGCGATTCATCACGTCGTCCAGCGCCGAATGGTTGAGCCGGCCGTTCCAGGCGATGCAGGCGCCGACCCGCTCGACGGTCAGGCGTACCTCGTCGGCGCTGAGGTCGACCCGGGCCACCACCTCCATCGTGTCGGCGGTGCCGGCCGGCGAGGTGATGGCCCGCGACGAGGTCTTGGGGATCGCCAGGCCATGTGCGGCGACGATGGGAATCACGATCAAGGTGATGCGGCTGCCGGGGATGCCGCCCATCGAATGTTTGTCGACGACCATCGGTGCCGACCAGTGCATCGCGGTCATGAAGCGCGAACGCACACGCGCCAGCGCCAGTACCTCGTCGTCGCTGAGGTGGTGCGCTGCTGCAACCAGGAAGGCGGCGATTTCGCTGTCCGGATAACGCCCCTCGACCATGTCGGTCAGCAACTGCAGATACTGCTCTTCGGACAGCGCCTGCCCGTTGACCTTGGCGCGCAGCGCGGCCCGGCTCATCGGCGTCGGCGTGCGCGCGATCCTGAGCATCGTGCCGGCCGGCAGGCCCAGCCGTTCGAATGCGTATTTCGACAGGCCGATCTCGTCGGCCGCCAGGCGGCTTTCGGCATCGGCGACGTGGATTACCGCACGGATGCTGTGCTCCTGCGGCAAGCCGACGCTGATCAGGTCGACTCTTTCGTTGCCCAGGTATTCGTGGGCGCCGACCGGACTGTTGGCTGGCAGATAGGCCACCGGATCACGCCAGGTGTCGATCGGATAAGGCACGATGCGCAGGCGCCGCGCCACCGAATCGAGGGCGGCAAGAAAAGCCTGGATGCCGTCCTCGACGCTGCCGCTGTTGTCGATCTCCAGGCACTCGACGCCGGGCGGCACTTCCAGCCCGGGTGCCCGGGCCAGCCGCTGCAACACCTCCGGCGCCGATTCGCGGCCCCGTGCGGCGATGCGCTGGGCCTGCAA
>JBFJZP010000657.1:0-2273 GCA_041622095.1 Burkholderiaceae bacterium
CGGTGGTGCTGGCCGAGCGCAAGGTACTGCATTACCTGCCCAGTGCCCAGCGGCGCATGAACTGATCACTACCCGCAGGGAAGACAAGCATGGAACAGGAAATCCAACTCAAGGGCCGCCGGGTGCTGGTGACCGGATCGGCGCGCGGACTGGGCGAAGCGTTCGCGCGCGCCCTGGTCGACGCCGGCGCCCAGGTGGTGGTCAGCGACGTGCTGCATGAACGGGGCCAGTCGCTGGCGGCGCAACTCGGCGCGCAGGCGCACTACGTGCCGATGGATTTGTCGGACGCCGCCTCGATCCGTGCCGGGGTAGACCAGGCTGCTGCAACGATGGGCGGGATTGACGGTCTGATCAACAACGCGGCGATCACGAACTCGGGTGGTCGCAACATGGACCAGCTTGAAGCCGACATGTGGGATCGGGTGATGGATGTCAATGTGCGCGGCACCTGGCAGGCCACTGTTGCCGCTACCCCGCATCTCGCGGCGTCGGGCAGTGGCCGTGTCGTCAACCTGGCGTCGGACACCGCGATGTGGGGCGCGCCCCGGCTGATGGCCTATATCGCGAGCAAGGGCGCCGTCATCGCGATGACCCGCGGCATGGCGCGCGAACTCGGTCCCCAGGGCATCACCGTGAACGCGATTGCACCCGGCCTGACGTTGGTGGAGGCCACCGAATACGTGCCGGCCGAACGCCATGACTACTACCTCAGGGGCCGTGCGGTACAGCGGCCGCAGGTGCCGGAGGATGTCACCGCCGCAGCCCTGTTCCTGCTGACCCGGGCCAGCGGATTCATCACCGGCCAGTTGTTGCCGGTCAACGGCGGATTTGTCATGAACTGAAACCGACATGAGGCGGCTGGTTGTTCGCAGGGGTCGGACCCCGATTGCGCGACACGCCGCGTCGGCAAGCCGGAAATCGGAATCTGACCCCTATTCGAGACGTGACCCCTATTCGAGACGAAGTGAAAGGACGAACCATGAACACCCCAGTTGCCGCCAACCAGCCGCTCTTCAATGACCGCGGGCTGCTCGATGCGCAGATCGCACCGGAGGCCGAGATTCAGCAGGCGATGATGCAGGCTGACGGACAGAGTCTTGCGCAGTGGCTCGAGAGCCGGGTCGCGCGTTATGCGACCCGTCGTTACGACTGGGACGCGCTGAAGTTCCAGGCCGACTACGACCCGAAATACCGGCGCGCGCAGATGCGGTATGTCGGCACCGGCGGCACCGGTGTGGCCAAGGACGTCAACACGGTTCCGGCCGGTCACTTCACGTTTTCGACCATGGTGATTCCGGCCGGCCATATCGGCCCCTCGCATATCCACTATGACGTGGAGGAGGTCTTCTTCGTCATGCGCGGCAAGATGAAGGTGGTCTGCGAGAAGGATGGCGAGCGCTGGGAGGCGGTGCTCGGCGAGCGCGACCTGATCTCGGTGCCGCCCGGCGTGTACCGCGAAGAGATCAACATCGGCGATGAAGATGCCTTGATGTGCGTGATGCTGGGTTCGGCCAAACCGATCACGCCGGTATACCCGCCGGACAGTCCGCTGGCCAGGATCAAGCGCGACATGAAATGACGCGGGTGACCCGCCGACCGACGCCATGACCCTGATCACGCAATTGTCCGGCTTCGCGCCCGAGCAGCAGTCGCTCGGCGCGGCATCGGTGCAGTACCGCAGGGCGCGCAGCGCCGGTGCCGGCGCGGCCGTGACGCATGTGTTGCTGCACGGCATTGGCTCGGCGTCGGGCAGTTGGTTGGCACAGTTGCAGCAGTCGCGTGACGCACAGCAGCCGGCCAGCCATGTGCTGGCCTGGGATGCGCCGGGTTATGGCCGCAGCACCGCCTTGCCGATGGACGCGCCGGCTGCCGCCGACTATGCGCAGCGTTTGTGGCAGTGGCTCGACGCGCTGGGTGCGCAGGCTGCCGGCCGCCTGACGCTGGTCGGCCATTCGCTGGGGGCCTTGATGGCGGCATCCGCGGTCGCGATGGCGCCGGACCGGGTGGAGCGCCTGGTGTTGCTCGCGCCGGCTCCGGGATATGCCCGCGCCGATCATGCACTGCGCGACAGGAAACTCGCCGACCGCCTGGCCAATCTTGCCGCGCTCGGGCCTGCCGGCATGGCGCAACGGCGCGCCGGCGCGATGTTGTCGGCCGAGGCCAGTGCCGAGCAGATCGCCTTCGTCGCGCATGTGATGGCGCAGATCGATCCGGCCGGCTACACCCAGGCCGCGCGGATGCTGGCCGGCGGCGACCTGCTCGGCGATCTGCAG
>JBFJZP010000658.1:0-2257 GCA_041622095.1 Burkholderiaceae bacterium
CATGTCTGCAGAGTCCCCCGCCGGGTGGCTCGGGCTGTGGTGTCGTTCGTGCCCGTGGTCCGATTTCGGCTTTATCCCATTATGCGGGAGAGCCTGCCGCGCCACCGCGCAGGCCGGCGCCGGCAAGTGCGGGCAGGGGCGATCGGGGACAATGGCGCCATGCGATTGCTGCCCGCCGCGTTTATGACCCCCGAGCACCTGCTGCGTGCCTCGGTCGTGGTCGCCGTCATCACGATCGTGCTCAAGACGATGGCCTGGTACATCACCGATTCGGTGGGCCTGCTGTCGGACGCGATGGAGTCCTTCGTCAACCTGGCCAGCGCCTTGTTCGCGCTGATGATGGTGACGGTTGCGCGGCGTCCGGCCGACGCCGAACACCCGTACGGGCATCACAAGGCGGAGTATTTCTCGTCGGGTTTCGAAGGCATCCTGATCATCGGCGCGGCCGGCGGCATCATCTGGGCGGCCGGCCACCGGCTGTTCGACCCGCAACCGCTGACCGCGGTCGGCTGGGGGCTGGCGCTGTCCATCGTCAGTTCGGTGTTCAACGGCCTGCTGGCCTGGGTGATGTTCGACGTGGCGCGCAAGCACCGGTCGATCGCGCTGGAGGCCGACGGCAAGCACCTGATCACCGATGTCTGGACCTCGGTCGGCGTGGTGATCGGCATCGGCCTGGTCGGCATCACCGACTGGTTGTGGCTGGATCCGCTGGTGGCGATCGGCGTGGCAATCAACATCCTGCGCGAAGGCATGCACCTGGTCTGGCGCTCATCGCAGGGTCTGATGGACGAGGCGCTGGAGCCGGAGATACAGGCGCAGATCGAACGCACGCTGCAGGAATTCGACCACCCGACCATCCGCTTCGACCATGTCAGCACGCGGCGCTCCGGGCAACGGCGTTTTGTCGACCTGCACATGCACATGCCGGCCAACTGGACCCTCGGGCGCGCCGCGGCCGTGCGCCTGAGCGTCGAGCAGGCGCTGATGAGTGCGGTGCCGGGATTGCGGGCGACGATCCAGTTGCTGCCGAGCAATGTCGAGGCCCATTTCGACGACCACGAGGACTTGATTTGATCGCATTGCTGCAACGTGTCAGCCAGGCCAGCGTCACGGTGGACCAGGCGGTGATCGGCCAGATCGGTGCCGGTTTGCTGGTGCTGCTGTGTGCCGAGCCCGGCGACCGCGAAATCGAGGCCGACCGGATGCTGGCCAAGATCCTGAAGCTGCGCATCTTCGGCGACGCGGCCGGCAAGATGAACCGCAGCGTACAGGACATCGCCGGCGGCTTGCTGGTGGTCAGCCAGTTCACGCTGGCGGCCGACACCTCCGGCGGCAATCGCCCCGGATTCACCGGCGCCGCGGCACCGGCCGACGGCCTGCGGCTTTACGAATACTTCCTGGAACGCGCGCGTGCCGTGCATCCGGTGGTGCAAAACGGGCGTTTCGGCGCCGAGATGGCGGTAGCGCTGGTCAACGACGGGCCGGTGACGATTCCGCTGCGCATCACCGCGCCGGCCTGATTGGCCAGGCGCCCGGCGCCGGGTGGCTCAGGCGTAAGGGTCGTCGAAACCCAGTCCGGCCAGGATGCGCGTCTCGCGCGCTTCCATCTCACGCGCCTCCATCTCGCCGGTCTCATGGTCCCAGCCCTGGGCATGCAGGCTGCCGTGCACGATCAGGTGCGCATAGTGGGCCTGCAAGTCCTTGTTCTGCTCGCGCGCCTCGCGTTCGACCACCGGCGCGCACAAGACCAGGTCGGCGCACAGCGGGGTCTCGTCGTAGTCGAAGGTCAGCACATTGGTGGCGTAGTCCTTGTGCCGGTAGTCGCGGTTCAGCGCCCGGCCTTCGTCGGCGTCGACGACACGCACCGTGATCTGCGCATCTTCGTCCAGCGCATGGCGGATCCAGCGCGCGACCTTGTGCCGGGGCAGGGCCGCGCGGTGCGTGGCGGCCTGGTCCTGCAGCGCGAACTGCAGCGACAAACTCAGTTGATGGGCCATGGCGGTACGCTCCCGGTGCTCAGGACGCGCTGCGCTTGCGCGCCGGCACACGGCCGGCGGTGGCATGCAGCGGCGCGTCTTGCGGCGCCTCGCGCCGCATGTCGTAGGCGTCGACGATGCGCGCCACCAGCGGATGGCGCACCACGTCGGCACTGGTCAGCCGGCAGATGGCGATACCCTTGACGCGCTTGAGCACGCGCTCGGCGTCGATCAGGCCGCTGAGCTGGCTTTTCGGCAGGTCGATCTGGCTGACGTCGCCG
>JBFJZP010000659.1:0-2257 GCA_041622095.1 Burkholderiaceae bacterium
CCGAGCTGATCGACCATCTGCGCCATGGGCGCCGGGCACAGGCGGATGCCTTGTCGGCCCGGCTCGAAGCGGTGGTGTCGAGCGCGTTTTCAGCGGCTGGCGCGCTGCCCTATGGCAACGTGTTCACGAATGCGAACAAGGCGATAGACCACTTCATGGCGTTCGGGCCCGACGCCCGCCGAGTGCCTGCGCCGCGCCTGTTCTGCGGCCGGCATTTGCCGGACGACCTGCTGGCCACGACGGGTGAGGCACTGGCCCGCCATGGCCTGATGCCTGCACAAGGCTACCTCCACTCCTGAGAAGAAGACCACCATGAAGATCATTCGTATCACCGCCATCGCCTTGTCCTACCGCTTGCCCGAGGGCAAGACGGTCAAGGTCGGTGTCGGCGCCACCATCAAGCGCGACACCATCATCGTGCGTGTGCAGACCGACGAGGGGCTGACCGGCTACGGTGAATCGCACCCCGGCCGAAGCCCGGGAGCCGTGACCAACCTGATCAACCAGACGCTCGATCCGCTGTTGGTCGGCATGGATCCATGCGATGTGGTCGGGGTCTGGGCCCGTGTCAATCGCATGCAGTTGTCCAGCCATGGCCTGGGCGCCGGTGCGGCACTGGCTTTGTCGGGCATCGACCTGGCCTTGTGGGACATCCGCGGCAAGGCGGCCGGCATGCCGCTGTACCGCTTGCTGGGCGGTAGCCGCAAACGCCTGCCGGCATATGCCGGTGGCATCTCGATGGGGTTCCAGCCGCCGGATCAGCTGGTCGAGGAGGCCCGTACCTATGTGGCCGCCGGATACCGCGCCGTCAAGCTGCGCCTGGGTGACAACGCACGCGACGACAGCCTGCGCGTGCAGGCGGTGCGCGAAGGCCTGGGTCATGATGTCGATATTCTGACGGACGCGAATACCGCCTGGAAGCTCACCGATGCGCGGCGGGTGATTCCGGTGCTGGCCGAGGCGCGTGTCGGCTGGTTGGAGGAGCCTTTCAGTGCGCTGGATTTTGGCGCCTACCGCATCGCGGCCGCCCTCAACCCGCAGGTGCCGATTGCCGCGGGAGAGAACCATTACACGCGGTACGACTTTGCCCGCTTGCTCGAGGACAAGGCGGTCACGATATTCCAGCCAGACCTGTCCAAGACCGGTGGCATCACCGAAGCGCTGCGTATCGCCGCCATGGCCTCCGCGTTCGGAATCCCGGTCCATCCACACAGCTCGGCCACCGGGATCAACCATGCGGCGACGCTGCACTTCCTGGCGGCGCTGGACAACGGTGGCTACTACGAGGCCTGCGTGTCGCATTTCAACCCGCTGCGTGACATGTTCGGCCGCACCTTCGAGATCGGCGCCGATGGCTGCGTCGAGCCGCTGGATCGGCCGGGTATCGGCCTGGACATCGATGAAAAGGTGTTCGCGGAGTTTCCGGCCATCGATGGACCGGGGTATGTCGTGACTTTCTGATTCCCGCTGACGATTTACAAAGAGGAGACAAACATGGACAAGCGAATTCTGATCCGCGCCGCTGGCGCCGCGTTGGCCCTGGCCCTGGTGGTGCCAGCCCAGGCCCAGGCCCCGAACTATCCGGATCGCCCGATCCGGATCGTGGTGCCCTACCCGCCAGGGGGGTTCAACGATACGCTGGCGCGTACCGTCGGTGCCAAGCTGCAGACCGCGTGGGGACAGCCGGTGGTGGTCGAAAACCGCCCTGGCGGCGCGACCCACATCGGGCTGGATGCGGTCGCAAAGGCGCCGGCCGATGGTTACTCGCTGGTCGTCATACCGTTCTCATTCGCGGTCAACCCCTTCATCTTTTCCAAGTTGCCGTTCGACCCGCAGAAGGATTTCGCGCCCATCACCCTGGCGGCAACCACTGCCAACCTGCTGGTGGTACCGGCGGCGTCGCCGCTGAATTCGGTGCAGGAGCTGGTGGCCCAGGCCAAGGCGCGACCCGGCAGCCTGACCTACGCGTCGACCGGCGTTGGCGGCTCCAACCATCTGTCGATGGAGTTGTTCAAGCAGATGGCGGGCGTGAACATCACGCATGTGCCCTACAAAGGGAGTGCGCCGGCGGTGGCCGATCTCATCGGTGGCCATGTGGGTGTCATGTTCGACAACATCTCGAATGTGCTGCAGCATGTGCAGTCAGGCAAGCTCAAGGTGCTGGCGGTCACGACACCCGCGCGCTCCGGCATGGTGCCAATGGTTCCGACCGTGGCAGAGTCCGGTGTTCCGGGTTACGAGGTCGGCGTCTGGTTCG
>JBFJZP010000660.1:0-2255 GCA_041622095.1 Burkholderiaceae bacterium
CATCAAGCAGTCCGCAGCGTCGGCTGCGTTGATGGAGCACGAAGGCCGGGCCGTTGTCTTCGACAACCTCGAGGATCTGGCAGCGCGCGTCGACCGCGACGACCTGGACGTCCAGGCCGACGACGTGCTGGTGCTGAAGAACATCGGCCCGGTGGGCGCGCCCGGCATGCCCGAAGCCGGCTACATACCCATCCCCAAGAAGCTCGGACGACAAGGCGTGAAAGACATGCTGCGCATCTCGGACGGCCGCATCAGCGGCACGGCCGGCGGCACCATCGTCGTACACGTCACGCCTGAAGCCGCAATCGGCGGCCCCCTTGGCCTGGTGCGCAGCGGTGACCGCATCCGCATCTCGGTGGCGCAACGGGAGTTGCAGTTGCTGGTCGGTGATGACGAGCTGGCTGCCCGTGCCGCCCAGGCGGTGCCACGCGCCACCGACCCGAAAGAGCGTGGCTATCGCAAGCTGTTTCTCAGCGCCGTGACGCAGGCCGACCAGGGCTGCGACTTCGACTTCCTGCGCGCCGCCGAATTCAGCGGCAGCGTGCCCCGCAGCCGGCCCTGAACCGGATCGCCATCAACCTGAGGACCCCGCATGACCACACACTCACCCGCTTCATCGAAAGACTACGACGCCGGCTCGCGCATCACCAGCGTCCAAGCCCGCACCGTCAGTGTGCCGCTGGACCAAGTGACATCCTTCTCGACCCGGAAGGTGGCCGCCCGCGACTATGTGCTGGTCAGCGTGCGCACCGCCGACGGCCACGAAGGCCAGGGCTTTTGCTACGGCGGCAGCCGCGCCGGCGTGCTGGTGGCGCATGCGGTGCGCGAGCTGTTCCAGCCAATGCTTCTGGGCCAGAGCGCATTGCGCACCGAAGGCCTGTGGCAGGAGATGTACCAGGACTCGCTGCTGCATGGCCGTGCGGGGTCGGTGATGCGCGCGCTGTCGATCATCGACAACGCCCTGTGGGACCGCAACGCGCGCGCCGCGGGCCTGCCGCTGGCGCAATATCTGGGCGCCAGCGCGGTTGACAGCGTGCCGGCCTATGCCAGCGGCGGCTATTACCTGGACGGCAAGACACCGGACAAGCTCGGGCAGGAGCTGGCCGGCTATGTCGAGCTCGGCTTCAAGGCCGTGAAGATGAAGGTCGGCCGCTTCGATCCCAAGCAGGAAGAGGCGCGCATCGCGGCCGCCCGCGACGCCAACGGCGACGACGTGTTGCTGATGCTGGACGCCAACAACGCCTGGAGCGATGTGCCGACCGCGCTGGAGTACATGCGCCGCTATGAGGCTTACAACCCCTACTGGATCGAAGAGCCCTTCAGCCCCGACGAGATCGACCTGCACGCCGAGCTGGCGCGGCGCACCCCAATCACCGTGGCCACCGGCGAGATCGAGGCCGGCCGCTGGCGCCACCAGGAACTGCTGCAAAAGCGCGCCGCTTCCATCTTGCAGACCGACGCCGCGGTGTGCGGTGGCATCAGCGAGTTCCGGCGCATTGCCGCGATGGCTGCCGGCCACGGTGTGACGCTTTGCCCGCACTGGTTCCACGACCTGCATGTGCACCTGGTGGCGGCGACGCCGAACGCCCGCTTCGTCGAATACTTCTCCGACGACCAGGTGCTGAACTTCCGCCGTCTGGTCGATACCCAGCTGCAGTTCGACCAGGGCCGCCTGTTGGTTCCCACCGCGCCGGGCCTGGGTTTCCGTTTCGACACCCGTGCGGTGGATCAGTACGCCATCGAGGCCTGGGCTTGATCGCCGCCGCCGCAGCCATGGACGACAGCATGAATTCCCCCGTCCGCCTTCAAGGCGTGTTTTCGCCGGTCATCACGCCGTTTGGCCACGACCTGCAGGCCGACGCGGCTCGACTGGTGCGCCATTGCCAGTGGCTGCTAAGTCACGACGTCGGCCTGGCGGTGTTCGGCACCAATTCAGAAGCCAACTCGATGTCGGTCGGCGAAAAGCGCGTGCTGCTCGATGCCTTGGTCGACGCCGGCGTGCCCGGCGAGCGCCTGATGCCGGGCACCGGCTGCTGCGCGCTGACCGACTCGGTGGAGCTGACGCGCCACGCCGTTCAGCGCGGCGCCGCCGGCGTGCTGATGTTGCCGCCGTTCTATTACAAGGGTGTTTCCGACGACGGGCTGTTCGCGAGCTACAGCGAAGTGATCCAGCGCGTGGGCGATGCGCGGCTGCGCATCTACCTGTATCACATCCCGCCGGTGGCCCAGGTGCCGATCAGCCTGAAGCTCATCGA
>JBFJZP010000661.1:0-2251 GCA_041622095.1 Burkholderiaceae bacterium
CGCGCCGGCCGCGCTGCGGCAGTCTTCGCCGGACAAGGCGTACAGCAGTTCGCGCTGCCCGTTGCCCGACACGCCGGCGATGCCGACCACCTCGCCGGCGCAGACCTGCAGCGAGATGCCGTCGAGGTCGATGCCGAACTGGTCCTCGCGCGGCAGGCTCAGGCCGGAGACCTGCAATACCGGCGCGCCGGGTTTCTGCTCCCGGTGGGTCAGCTCCGGCGGTTCGGCACCGATCATCAGGCGCGACAAGGACGCATTGGACTCCTCGGATGGGTTGCAGACCCCGGTGACCTTGCCGCCGCGCAGCACGGTGCAGGCGGTGCACAACTCGCGGATCTCATGGAGCTTGTGGCTGATGTACAGGATGCTGCAGCCCTCGGACGCCAGCTTCTTGAGCACGACAAAGAGTTTTTCGACCGCCTGCGGCGTCAGCACCGAGGTCGGCTCGTCCAGGATCAGCAGCTTGGGGTTGGTCAACAAGGCGCGAATGATCTCCACCCGCTGCATCTCGCCGACGCTCAAGGTGTGCACCGGTCGCGCCGGGTCGATGTCCAGGCCGTATTCGCGCGCCTTGGCGACGATCGACCGGGTCACGGATTCCAGGCTCAGCGACTTGTCCAGCCCGAGCCACACGTTCTCCGCCACGGTGATGGTGTCGAACAGGCTGAAGTGCTGGAACACCATGCTGATGCCCATGCTGCGGGCTTCCTGCGGGTTGCGGATATGCACCACTTCGCCATTGAAGCGCACGCTGCCGGCATCGGGCTTGACCGAGCCGTAGATGATCTTCATCAGCGTCGACTTGCCGGCGCCGTTCTCGCCGAGCACCGCATGGGTCTCGCCGGGCATCACCGTCAGCGACACCTCGCTGTTGGCCACCACGGCCGGATAACGTTTGGTGATGCCGCTCAACTGCAGTCTCGGAGTCATGGTCATGCGGTGGGCCTCGGGTGTCGCGGTGGGTTCGGTTTCATGCAGTTGGCGCGTCGGTGGGAAGCCTGGCATTTGTAACCGAAATAAGACGGCTGCGGCGCAAGCAAGTGGCTGGCCGCGTCAAGTCGCCCCCTGCGACAGGCCGGCTGCAACCGACTTGACCCGTTCACGCAACCACTTTCCGGCGGCACAGGCGTGGCTGCGTGCATGCCAGAGCTGGTAGTAGCGCATGCGTGGAAAGATGACTGGACATGGAAGGATATGCACCGGCAGGCGCCCGACAAACCGTTCGCAGTAGGCACGCCCGGTGGTCAGGACTAGCAAGCTTGATGCCACCATATCGGGTATCAGGCTGAAATGCGCCACCCGGGTGGTGATGTTGCGCTGCAGTCCCTGGCGCTCCAGGTGCTCGTCGATCACGCCCTTGGCGCCGGGATAGGTCCGGCCCGGCGCCACATGGTCGGCCGCCAGCCATTGCGCCGCCGTCCAGCCGCGCCGCAGCGCCGGATGCTGCTCGGACACCAGCGACACCACCTCATCCTCGAACAAGGCGCCCAGGTGCAGGTCGTCCGGCGGCGTGCTCCAGTTGCCGATCACCACGTCCACTTCGCCTTGTGCCAGGTGTATGCGGTAGTCCGACTCACCGGACAAGGGCAGGATGTCGATATGGCAGCGCGGCGCCTGGGCCTTGATCTGCGCCACCAGTCGCGGCAGGAAACGGCTGTCCAGGTAATCGCTGGCGGCGATGCGGAAGGTGTGTTCTGCACTGGCGGCAGAAAAACCGCGCGCATCGGCGAACAACATCTGGGCTCCGCGCAGGATGTTCCAGCTCGGCTCGATCATGCGCAGCCCGGCCTCGGTCGGCACCATCGCACGGCCGGCACGCACCAACAAGGGATCCTGGGCAAAATCGCGCAGGCGCTTGAGCGATGCGCTGACCGCCGGCTGGTGCATGCCCAGTCGGATGGCGGCGCGGGAAACACTGCGTTCAGTCAACACGGTATGAAGAACCCTGATCAGATGCAGGTCGATCTTGTCGAAGATGGCGTGATCTCTCATACTGGCGTAAACATTGCATTCATATGCTAGCGTGTATGGCGAATGGACGGCGATGGATTAATGTCGACATGAATGCGCGTCGGCCGGCTGTCGCCGCGACCCGGCCCGCACGCGTCATGCGCATGACGCAAGTGTCGCGCCCATCCTGCCCCAACACCTTGTAACCCGCCCGCGCCCCAGGACTGCAACACATGAGAGCTCATCCCATCCGATTCATCCGCCGTGGCGCGCCTGTCACGCTGGACGCCGTGGCGCCGGA
>JBFJZP010000662.1:0-2250 GCA_041622095.1 Burkholderiaceae bacterium
GACATGGCGAAACGCATGGGAACCGGCGTCATCCAGGCCAATGGCGAGATCGCCATCGAGCCCTTGATGGACGTCAACATCGTCGGCCAGTCGGTACTCTACATGGCCAGCCTGCCGCCGGAAGCCAACGTGATGTTCCACACCGTCATGGCGACCAAGATGCCGTTCGCCGGTCGCGGCTGATTCGTCTTCGCTGGCCGGTGCGCTTCAATGCAGCGCGCTGGCCAGCGCCGCCGCCGTCAAGGCCGTATCCTGCGGCCAGGTGTCGGCGACTTCGCCGTGCTGGAACACGGCGCTGCAGGCCGCGTCGAACGCGCCCAGGCCGGCTGCCAGTCGGGCGCCGGTCAGTCCTGCCAGCACATCGCCGCTGCCGGCCGTGGCCAGTCGTGCGTTGCCGGTGGGGTTGATCGCTGCCAGCCTGTCGGGCGCCGCAACAATGCTGCCGGATCCCTTGAGCACCACCGTACACCGGTAATGTCCGGACAGCTGCTTGGCCGCGCCGAGCCGGTCCGCCTGCACCAGGCTGGCGCTTGTCGCGAGCAGCCGCGCCGCCTCCAGCGGATGCGGCGTCAGCACCGTCGGCAGTCCCCGTGCTGCGCGCTGACCCAGCAGATGCTGCAACTGGCTGTCGGTTGCGATCGCATTGAGTGCGTCGGCATCGAGCACCAGCGCCCGCGCACCTGACAACAGCGCAGGCAGGTGTTCGCGAATCGCGTCGCCACCACCGCAACCAGCCACGACGGTCATCCGGTCCAATGGCAGGCTGCGGATGTCGCGCACCATCAGTTCCGGTTGCGCGGGCGCAAGCGGTATGGCCGGAAGTCCGAGCGGGCAAAGAAACACCCGTCCGGCGCCGGCATGCAGGCTGGCCGATGCCGCGAGCAGCGCAGCACCCGCCATGCCGGGCGCGCCACCGACGACCGCTACATCGCCATAGCTGCCCTTGTGGGTCGCGTGCCGCCGCACTTCAACGGTGGGCCGGGCCATCAGGCAGGCGGTAGCCGAGCCTGACTGCGTCGAAGCGGCGGCGACGTCGACCTGCAGATCATCCAGCCATACCTGGCCCGCCATGTCGCGTCCGTCCGCGGTGAACAGGCCTGGCTTGAGTGTCAACAGGCTCAGGGTGGCACTGGCTCGGACGCAGGGCGACGCTGCCTTGCCGGTGTCGACATCCAGCCCGGTGGGGGCATCGATTGCCAGCACCGGCGCGTCCTGCTCGGCCATCTGCGCAATCCACTGCGCCATCCGGCCTTGTGGCGGTCGCGTGGCCCCGATACCCAGCAACGCGTCGATACACAGATCCGAATGCGCCGGCGGCGCGTCGGTAAACGCCACGCCGGCCTGAACGGCGCGTTGCCAGGATGTCGCGGCGTCGGCCGACGCATGCGCCGCGTCCCCCAGCCAGGTCACGACAACGCTGCGGCCCCACTGTTGCAGGTGCATCGCAGCCTCCAGGCCGTCGCCACCATTGTTGCCCGGGCCGGCGGCAACCCAGACCGTGCGGGCGTGGGGTGCCAGCGCCATGGCCAGTCGCGCGCTGGCCAGGCCGGCGCGTTGCATCAGCAGGTGCGCCGGGCTGGCTGCCAGCGCAGCCGACTCGATTACGCGGGTCGCCGCAATGTCGTGCAGCGGCCAGGCCACGCCAGCTTGTATCCGACGGGGCGCGGGACCGGGCATGGACGCCATGGTCAGAACTCGAAGAACTCGCCTTCGCGCGCGAGCCGTATGTCCAGCCCGTCGGCGCCAGCCAGGGCGTTGTCGGCCAGTGCCTGGGCAAACGCCGCCTCCAGCGCATCGTCGCTGCGGGTGGGTTCATGGTGGGTGCAGAACAGCGTCTTGGCCTGCGCCTGGCGGGCCAGCGCAATGCTGGTGTCGAAGCTGCCGTGGCCCCAGCCGCGTTTGGCCGGGAACTCCTGGCGGGTGTACGAGGTGTCGGCGATCAGCACATCCACGCCCTGGATCGCCTGCAAGATCGCCCGCTGCTTCTCGTCGACGAATTGCTGGTACTCGGCGTATTCCGCGTCCTCCGACGCGTAGATGTTGTACGGCGGCTCATGGTCGCCGGTAAAGAACATCGACTTGCCGTTGCAGTCGATCCGCTGATGCCTGGTGATGACCTGGAAGGGGGCGGGGGTGGTGCAGCAGGCGCGACCGTCGAGCAGGTCGAGCATTCTCTCGAGAAGGAGCGAAGAGGTCAGCCACCTGATCGGCAGTTCGCGGGTGTTGTGAATCATCAGGACCCGGCACCCC
>JBFJZP010000663.1:0-2249 GCA_041622095.1 Burkholderiaceae bacterium
CCGCGAAGTGATCAACTACGCGCTCACCGGCGACCTGATCAACATCCATATGCAGTTTGCGGTGTTGCCCGACCACGAGGCCGAATGGGACCTGGTGCTGGTATCGCTGGTCGACATCACGGCGCGCAAGAAAGCCGAAGCCTATCTGGAGTACCTGGGCAAGCACGACTCCTTGACCCGGCTGCGCAACCGCGCCTTCTATGTCGACGAACTCAACCGCATCACGCGCAAGGGCCCCTGGCCGCTGAGTGTGCTGGCGATGGACCTCAACGGCCTCAAACGCATCAATGACAACGAAGGCCACGCCGCCGGGGATGCGCTGCTGCGCCGGGTCGGCGAAGTGCTGACCACCGCGACGGCCGACCAGCCCTGGTGCGTCGCGCGGGTCGGCGGCGACGAATTCGTCGCGCTGCTGCCCGGCGCCGACGAGCGCGGGGCCAAGGCCTTGCGCGAGCGCATCGAGTCGATCATCGAGTTGAACAACCAGTTCTACCCGGGCCACCACCTGAGCCTGGCCATTGGTACCGCCACCTGCGAGACCGCTGCGCAGGTCGAAGCCACGCTGAACGCAGCCGACAAGGCGATGTTCACCGAGAAGGCACGCTTTTATGAAGAGTCCAACCTGGACCGGCGGCACAGTTGAGTCGCCGCCATGCGCACCGACCTGTTGTCACGCCACTTCGCCAGCATGGCGTACAACAACGCCTGGGCGAACCACCGGCTGTACAAGGCCTGCGCGTCGCTGAGCCAGGCGGAGTTCCTCGCGCCACGGACCGGATTTTTCCCGTCCATCCGCGCCACCTTGACGCATGTCCTGCAGGTCGACGCGTTCTACCTGGACGCCCTCGAACGCGAGGCCCGCGGTGAATGGCCGAACCCGGACATTGCCGGCTTCTTCGCCGACGACAACCCTTACCCGACCAGCCCGGAACTGCATGCCGCACAGCGGGCGCTGGACCTGCGGCTGGTCGTGTATTGCCAGGCCCTGCAGGATGCGACCCTCGAGCGGATCGTCACCATCTTGCGCGCCAGCGGCCCCCAGACCGACACCCGCAGCCGACTGCTGGCCCATGTCTTCCAGCACCAGATCCACCACCGTGGCCAGGCCCATGCGATGTTGTCCGGCACGCATGTGAAACCACCGCAACTCGACGAGTTCTTCTGCGCCATGGACGCGCCGCTGCGGCAGCAGGACCTGGGCGAGCTGGGCTGGAGCGAGGCGCAGGTCTGGCCGCAGGGTTGATCGGCATGGGTGCGACTCAGGCGGTACCCGCGCCCTTTTCATCATCGACGTCGCCACTACTGCCACCGCCGCCAAAGAGATCGTCGAACCGGCGCGCCGCATCTGCATTCTTGCCGCCCGATTTCGGCACCCCTTTCGGATACTCCTCCGCAATCCGGTCTTCCCAGTAGGCTGCCGGATTCGGCGCGCTGCACAAGCGCCGGAACACCTCTTGCGGGACTTGCTTGTACGCCAGCACCTGCCGGTTGTCCCAATGCAACTCCAACTGCCGCGAGGCGGTGTCGTAGTCGGCCTGGCGGATACGCCCGCTGGTGAAGTTCTTGATCGGCATGTGGCTGGCCTCGCGGTCGGTGATGCTTGCGCGGATCTGCAAGTCTACGGATTCAGCGGCGCCCCACAAGGCAGCGATCGATTCCGTGGTCTCGACCGACTTCGCGCGCGCGTGTCACGACACCGCGCCGGCGGCAACCGCTGCGGCATCGGGTTCGCTGCGCGGCGTGTGCTGGTCGATCACGCTGGCGGCCACCAGGTCGCCGGCCACGTTCAGCGTGGTGCGGCTCATGTCCAGCACCCGGTCGACACCGATGATCAGCGCGATACCCTCGGCCGGAATACCCACCGTGCCCAGCATCATCGACAGGATCACGATGCCGATACCCGGCGTGCCAGGCGAACCGATCGAGGCCCCGACCGCCAGCAGCACCACCAGCAACAGGCCGGACAGCCCGACATCGACCTGGTAGACCTGGGCCAGGAACAAGGTGGCGATCACCTGGTACAAGGCGGTTCCGGCCATGTTGATGGTGGTGCCCAGCGGGATCACGAACCGCGCGACGCCTTTTTGCACACCCAGCGACTCCTCGGCGGTGCGGATCGTCAGCGGCATCACCGCGGCCGAGCTGGAGGTGGAGAACGCCAGCAGCAACACGTCGCGACTGCCGCGCAGGACCGCCAGTGGCGAGCGGCGCCGCCCCAGCGCAGAAACCAGCATCAGGACGGCGAACGC
>JBFJZP010000664.1:0-2249 GCA_041622095.1 Burkholderiaceae bacterium
GACCAGGCTGACGGTTGCCGTTGGCGCGATGGTGTACAGGAAGCCGTTGCCAGCACCCAGGATCGGATTCGCATCGACGAAGTCCTTGGCGTATTGCTTGAAGTCGTAGACCAGGCCGCCTCGGTTGTCCAGCGACGGGTCGGCAGAATACACGAGCCAGCGCGCCGGCGCCGCGGTCAGCAAGGCCGAGGCACCCGCAAGGTTGGTGAAGCTGCTACCTGCGACCACGTTCAGTGCATCGCCGGACAACGCAGTGGCGCTCAGTTGGCCGACCCCGGTGATGGAGACGGCACCCGTGGCGGTGGCGAAGATTGTGTCGCCCTTGACCAGGTTGCCGATGGCCAGGGTGGCCGCAGCGATCGTGACGTCGCCCAGCGTGCGGATGGCAGTCTCACCTGGCGCCGTCCCGCCCAATGCGATCGTGCCTCCCGCGGTCAGGAAAATATCGCCGCCGGCTTGCCCTGCCCCGGCCGGACTCCCGATGCGCGCGCCTGCCGTCGGCGCGCTGCCAGGGTTGAGCGTGATGTCGCCGCCGGCCGTCAAAGCGATGGATGTCAATTGCCCGCCCACCCGATTGGAGCCGAGCGCCGACCCCGCGACGCTGCCGCCGGTCAGGATCACGTCATTGCCGACGGTCAGTGACAGATTGGTTGCCGACGGCGACGCGCCGCCGAGCCCGCCGATACGTGCGCCGCCGCCGGAAGTCCCGTCGGCGCTGGGCAAGGACCCGCCACCGGTGATCCGCAGGTCGCCCAATGCCGTGATGGTCTGATTGGCTCCGTGCACACCCGCAAAGTTTTCCTGGCCGGCTGCGCCGGCTTGTAGCGTGAGGTTGCCCGCCGAGATAGCCTGCGTCGCGGCCCCTCCATTGGCGCGGATGTCGGCAAAGTTGCCGGCCAGGTCCGCGCCGCCATTGGCGCCGCCATTGATCGTGATGTGCGGCGCGCCCAGGATCGACTGGTTGCCATTGACGGCCTGGATACGCGCAAAATTGTTGCTGGCGCCGGTGCCGCCGGTCAGGTCGAGTGCCGCATCGGCCCCCATGGTGATGACTTGCGCCGTGCCGAACGCCTGGATTCGCGCAAAGTTCGAACTGCCGCTTCCGCCATTGAGCGTCAGTGGACCGCTGCCCGGCACGCTGATGGTATGCGTGGCGCCCTGGCCCATGGTTGTCGAGCCCTGGCGGATTTGTGCCAGGTTTTCGGTTCCGCCTATGCCGCCGCCGGTCAGCGCAATCGCCCCCGCTGACACCGTCTGGTGGGCATCGCTGTGGAGCAGGGCGTAGTTGCCGGTGCCCAGGCCGCCTCCGGCCACGCCGCCCTGCAACGCGAGGCTGTTGGTCGTCACGATCTGCGACGCTGCGCCTGGACCGAACAGCAGGATACGGGCGTAGTTTTCAATACCGTCATCGCCGCCTACCAACTGGACGTCGTTCGCACTGATGGTCTGGTTCACGCCGGCATTGATCGTCGCGCGATTGCCCGCAGTGGCCACGCCGCCGTCATCGCCGCCTTGCAAGCGCAGCAAGTTCACGCCGCTGATCGTCTGCGAGGCCAGGTCGGCAAACAGCCCTGCAGAGTTGCGGCTGCCGACGGTGCCGCCTCGCAGCGTCATGTTGCCGCCAGTCAGCGTGATGTTCTGGTTGCCGGTTCCGGTGTTTTCGATGAGTGCCCGGCTGCCGGTGCCGGGGTTGACGCTCAGCAATGCGCTGCTACCGCCGGCGATCGTCAGATTACCGGCTCCGGAAATCGACAGGCTTTGCGTGCCGTTGCCGCTGTAGCTGATGAAGGCCGAGTTGTTGCCATCGGAGCCGGTTCCGCCACCACCGATCAGGTCGACATTCGATGTCGTGGTGATCGCCTGGGAACTGCCACCGGCGAACAGGGATGCGCTGTTGCCGATTCCGGAAGCGCCTGCTTGTACGCGCAGCGACTGCGCGTTGATCGTCTGGTTGCCTGCGGTCGCACCGACCGAGACATTGGTGCCGGTACCGGCGCCTGCTATCAGCGTGAGTGACTGGTTTGCCGACAGGGCCTGGGTGCCGGTATTGGTGCGTGCAATGATGGTACCGGCGATGGGATCGCTCAACAGCCCACCGTTGATGAAATCGAGTGTGCCGACGGTCGCTGTGAACGTCTGGTTGCCGCTGCCGCTGACCAGCAGCGCCAGGCTGCCACCCCCGAAGGCCCTGTTCTGGATGTCGGCCCCTTTGAAATCCATCACGCCGGTACTGTTGCCGCCGTCGGTGC
>JBFJZP010000665.1:0-2241 GCA_041622095.1 Burkholderiaceae bacterium
CAGCAAGAGGATACAGATACGATATTGCACGTTAATCCTAGGATATACCCTAGTTGGTGCGATCAGGTATCGGTACGCTCTTCCATGCATGGGGTGCAGGCATCGCCTGGCTTCGACGACCGACGACACCACCGGCCGCGGATTGACACCGCAGGTCAATGCAACTTGACATGCGGCTCGGTGCGCCGCGAGATCATTCGCCCCAGCGTCTCGAGCGCCACCTTGGGGAAGCCGTGCAGCGCCAGTTCGTGCATCTTGTACAGCGACATGTACATCAGCCGTGCGAACAGGCCTTCGATCACCAGGCTGCCGCCGACCAGTGCGCCCATCATGTTGCCGACGGTGCTGAATTCGCCGAGCGAAACCAGCGAACCGAAATCGCGGTAGCGGTAGTCCTTCAAGGCTTTGCCCGCCAGGCGCAGTCGTATCTGCCTGGCCATGTGTGAAGCCTGCTGGTGGGCGGCCTGCGCTCGCGGAGGCACGAATCCGCCTTTGCCACCAGGCGCGTCGGGCCAGGGGCAGGCCGCGCAGTCGCCGATCGCGAAGATGTTGTCGTCCAGCGTGCTCTGCAGTGTCTGGCGGACCAGCAACTGGTTGATGCGGTTGCTCTCCAGCCCGCCGATGCCGGCGAGGAAGGCCGGCGCCTTGACGCCGGCGGCCCAGACCACCAGTTCGGCTGCAATGACGCGACCATCGGCCAGGCGCACCCCTTCGTGCAGCACCTCGGCCACCTTGGCCGAGGTGTGAACGACCACGCCCAGCTTGTCGAGCAGGGCTTCGGTGGCCGTCGACAGGCGTTTCGGCAGCGCCGGCAGGACGCGGTCGGCGGCCTCGATCAGGTTGAGCTCGATGTCCTCTTCGGGCCTGATCCGGTCAAGCCCATAAGCCACCACCTGGCGGATCGTGCGATGCAGTTCGGCCGCCAGTTCGACGCCGGTGGCGCCGGCGCCAATGATCGCCACTTTCAGTTGTTGATGTTGTACCGGCCCTTGCTGCGCGTGGGCACGGATGCAGGCGTTGATCAGGCGCCGGTTGAAGCGCCGCGCATCGGCGGTGGTTTCCAGCTTCATCGCATGTTCGGTCACGCCCGGCGTGCCGAAATCATTGCTCTGGCTGCCGACCGCCATCACCAATGTGTCGTAACGAAAGCGGCGCAGCGGCGTGACCTGCCGGCCTTCGTTGTCGATCACCGGAGCGACCTCGACTTCCTGGCGCTCGCGGTCGAGGCCGATCATCTCGCCGATGCGGTAGCGGAAATGGTGCCAGTGCGACTGCGCCAGATAGTCGACCTGGTGCACGCCGACATTCATGCTGCCGGCGGCGATCTCGTGCAGCTTGGGTTTCCAGACATGGGTGCGCGCCTTGTCGATCAGGATGATCGCGGCCTTGCCTTTCTTGCCGAGCTTGTCGCCCAGCGCGGTGGCCAGCTCTAGGCCTCCGGCACCGCCACCAACGATGACGATCTGGTGCAGGTGGTCCGTCGACGCATCGCGTGTCGGCTCGGGCCTGGCGGCGGTCATGGCCGTCGTGCCCCTCGTTGCAGGTTTTGGGTATCGCGGGCAAGCGCCGTGATCCGCTGCCAGTCGGCAGCGGCAATGGCGTCGGCCGGAGTCAGCCATGATCCGCCGACACAAGCGACGTTGGGCAGCGCCAGAAACTCAGCCGCGGTTGCCGCGCCTATGCCTCCAGTGGGGCAGAACGTCACATCGGGAAACGGCCCGCCGAGCGCCTTCAACATGCCGATGCCTCCGGCCTGTTGCGCCGGGAACAGCTTTAGCTGCTGGAACCCCGCCGTGCGCGCGGCAATCACGTCCGACGGCGTCATTACGCCGGGCAGCAGCGGAAGAGCACTGTCCTTGGCGGCGGCCACCAGCTCCGGCGTCAGACCCGGGCTGACGCCGAACAGCGCGCCGGCCTTGATCGCGGCGTCGAACTCGTGCGCCCGGGTGATGGTGCCGACACCCAGAATCGCGCCCTCCACTTCATTGGCGATGACTTCGACCGCGGCCAACGCAACCGGTGTGCGCAGCGTCAGCTCGAGCACCCGGACACCGCCGGCCACCAGCGCCTTGGCCAGCGGCAACGCGGTTTCGATCTCGTCGATCACGATCACCGGAATCACCGGACCGATGCGCATCAGTTCGATGACGTTCATGACTTGCCTCCTTGCGTGAATACAAAATGGTCGTGGACCGGCGCCGCATGATCCGCACCAGCAACGCCCGCCGGTTCGGCCGCGAA
>JBFJZP010000666.1:0-2241 GCA_041622095.1 Burkholderiaceae bacterium
CTGGTGACCGACATGGTCGGCGAGTTTCCCGAGCTGCAAGGCATCATGGGCGGTTACTACGCGCGCCATGACGGCCTGGGCGACGCCGTGGCCATGGCCATCGAGGACCACTACAAGCCCCGGTTCGCTGGCGATACGCTGGCGCGCGACAGTGCAGGACTGGCCCTGGCCCTGGCCGACAAGCTGGAAACCCTGGTCGGCATGTTCGGCATCGGCAGCCTTCCCACCGGTGACAAGGATCCGTTTGCGTTGCGCCGCCATGCCCTGGGCGTGATTCGCATGCTGGTCGAGCGGGCTTTGCCGCTGCAGCCCGCCGCGCTGGTGCGCCAGGCGTTTGACGTCTTTCCTGCGGGCATGCTGGAACACGATGTCGAGCCGCTGTCGCAGTTCCTGGTCGAACGGCTCAAGGGTTATCTGAAGGATTCCGGTTATTCGAACGGAGAAGTCGAGGCTGTCATCCATGCGCAAGGCATGGACACCTGGGCCGAGTTGCCCAAGCGCCTGAGCGCGGTTCGTGCCTTCGCGGTATTGCCCGAAGCGCCGGCCCTGGCCGCGGCCAACAAGCGCATCGGCAATATCCTGAAGAAGGTGCCGACGGTTGACCCTCATGTCAGCGAAGTCTTGCTGCAGGAACCGGCCGAGATTGCGTTGTACGCCGCCATGCGACAGGTGCTGCCGGTCGCAACCGCCCAGTTCGATGCCGGCGATTTCGCGGCTTCGTTGCAGACCTTGGCTGCCTTGCGTGCGCCAGTTGACGCGTTCTTCGATGGCGTGATGGTCAATGCGCCGGAGATGGACCTGCGTCTGAACCGACAAGGCCTGTTGCAGGCCTTGCACGACGCAATGAATCATGTTGCCGACCTGTCACGCCTGGACAGCCCGGGAGCATGAGCAACATGAAGCTGGTGGTTCTGGATCGCGATGGCACCATTGGCGAACAGAGTGCGGCGCAAGGCGATCTTTCGTCCGACTGGACACCGCTGCCCGGCGCCTTGCAGGCCATTGCCAGCTTGAATCATGGCGGCTGGCATGTCGTCATTGCATCGAACGAGGGTGGACTGGGACGCGGTGTCTACGAAATGGCCAAGATCAACGACCTGCAGGCGCATATGTACAAGATGCTCGCGGCGGTGGGCGCCCGTGTCGACGCGATGTTCTTCTGCCCGCATGCGCCGGACGAGGGCTGCCTTTGCCGCAAGCCTGCGAGCGGCCTGTTCGAGAAGATCGGCGAGCGTTATGGCGTGGAGCTCAAGGGTGTCCCGGCGGTCGGGGATTCGCTTGACGACGCAGTCGCTGCAGCCCGGGCAGGATGCACGCCGCATCTGGTGCTGACCGGTGAGGGTTCGCAGTATCGGGGCCGCCCGCTGCCGCCGGAATTCCCGCCAGGCGTGGTGGTTCATGAAGATCTGGCGGCTTTTGCCCAGTACCTGGGCGCGCAGCAGCCCGCTGCCGGTGCGTCCTCATGAGCGACGATATGACCGCGCGCCAGGCGCAACGCGGCAAGCCGGTCGTGAACCTGCCGCTGGCTTTTGTCCGGTCGGTGCTGCACATGTTGTGGATGCTGGTGACGGTCATCCCCTGGGGCATCATCATGCTGGTCGCATCCTTGTGGATACGCGGCAATCCGTTGTGGTGGATGGCGGTGCGCTGGTTGCGCTGGGCCGTCGGTGGCGCGCGGGTATTGCTGGGCATCCGGGTGCGGGTGAGCGGCGCGGAGAATCTGCCCGACGGTGCCACCAGCCCCGCGATCCTGCTGGTCAAGCACCAGTCGACGCTGGAGACCTTCTTGTTGCCGACACTGATGCCGCATCCATTGGCCTATGTTTTCAAGAAGGAACTGCTGCAGGTTCCCTTCTTCGGTTGGGCGATGGGGCGACTGGACATGATCCACATCGACCGCAATCAACGAACGCAGGCTTTTTCCAGGGTGGTGGCACAGGGCAAGAGTCTGCTGGCGCGTGGCAACTGGATCATCATGTTTCCCGAAGGCACCCGCACTGCGCGTGGGCAAAAAGGCGTGTACAAGTCCGGCGGCACACGCCTGGCGATCGAAACCGGCGCGCCGGTGATACCGATTGCGGTCAGTTCGGCCAAATGCTGGCCGCGCAAGGCATTCATCAAGTTGCCGGGTACGGTCGATGTCTCGATCGGAGCGCCGATTCCGAGCCAGGGCCGCAAGGCCGACGAGTTGATGCGCGAGGTGGAGGCCTGGATCGAAGCCGAAATGCGGCGTATCGACCC
>JBFJZP010000667.1:0-2234 GCA_041622095.1 Burkholderiaceae bacterium
CGCGGTCGGAGCGGGATGCCGCGGCCGGTGTTGCGCGCCCCGGTACATGCAGCACGATCAGCATTTGCGCCAGGTAGTAGCTGGCCAGGATCCACAGGCTGGCCAGCGGCACCGGCAGCAGGAAGCGGTCGACCGCGATCAGTGTGTCGCTGAGCATGAACACGCAGGCGCCGACGGCAACCCATGTGGCGGATGGATCGCGCAGCGTCGTGGCGCGGCCGATCGCCTGTGCGGCCATCAGGCTGATGACCAGCGCATAGGCGCCGACCGCCACCTGCATGCCGGCGTCGGGGAGCGTGTCCCACAACAGTGCCAGCGTGGCGCCAGCAACGGCCAGCGCCAGCACCAGCGCCGGCCGGTTGGGAAACCAGGCTTGTTGCCTGCGGAACAATGCGATGTAGCACAGGTGCGCCAGCAGGAATGCCGCCAGGCCGGGAATAAAGAAATTGCCGGGCAGCATCAGCAACACGTCTCCGGCCAGCGATGCGAGCAGCGCTGCGGCCAGCAAGCGATGGCCTGATCCTGTTCCTCCCCGGCGCAGCACCAGCAGCACGGCCACAAGCATCGTCAGCGGCTTGAACAAGTAGTGGATCTGCTGCAGGCCCAGCGTGGCACTGGCCGTGGCCAGCGTCGCACAGCCGAGCATCAGTGCGGCCCACAGGCCCAGGCGCGATTGCAGCACCGCGCCGAGTGCCCAGAAGTTGACCAGCAGGGCGGCGCCCCAGACGGCCACGGCCGTGGCGCCGAGCGTGTGCGCGAACCACAGCAGCGTTGCCACGCCACCGAGCAGCAGCACGAATCCGGCACCGACGAAGGCGCGCGCCGAAGCCGCCACCGGCGGGTCGTAGCGCCGGACCTGCGCGATGTCGAAAGCCGGCTTCGGCCAGCGCTCGGCGACATCGGCCGGACGCCAGCCCGGCGGCTTGAACCACACCCGCAGCTTGTCGAGCCAGTTGCGGGTGCGCCAGCTGTCCTGCGCCAGCTGGGCGTAGACCTCGGCATTGGCCCACAGCGGGTCCCAGCTGCGCAGGCCGGCGCGGGTGCCGTAGACACAGGGTTCGTCCTCTTCGCGAAAACTGCCGAACAGCCGGTCCCACAGGATCAGGATGCCGCCGTAGTTCCTGTCCAGGTACCGGTCGTTGACCGCATGGTGGACCCGGTGGTTGCTCGGCGAGCAGAACACCCGGTCGAACCAGCCGAGTTTGCGCACCAGCTCGGTATGCACCCAGAACTGGTAGAGCAGGTCGACCAATGCGACGATGCCGAAGATCAACGGCGGCACGCCGGCAACCGCCATCGGCAGGTAGAACACCCAGCCGAGCAAGGCGCCGCTGCTGGTCTGGCGCAGCGCGGTCGACAGGTTGTATTGCTGGCTCTGGTGGTGCACCACATGCGCGGCCCAGAACACCGCCACCTCGTGGCCGGCCCGGTGCTGCCAGTAGTAGCAGAAGTCGTAGAACAGCAAGGCCAGCAGCACGCCGTACCAGCTGCTCCAGAACGCCGCATCGGGAAACAAGGCGACATGCTGGTAGACGGCGGTGTAGATGCCGACCGCCAGCAGCTTGGTGAACAGGCCGCTGAGCTGGCTCAGGCCGCCCAGGCTCAGGCTGTTGATCGCGTCGCTGAAGCGGTAGATGCGCAGGCCGCGATGGCGGGCGATCAGGAATTCGCCCAGCATCATCAGCAGGAAGACCGGAATCGCGACAACAATGACCTGGCTGGCTGTCATGGGCGTGGGGCTGGATCGTCGCGGTCTTCGGGGCGGGTCGTTACCGCGGGCCGGTGGCGATCAGCTGATCGCCTCGTCGCGCCATTCCTGCATCTCGAGATGGCGGGTGTCGGACCAGCCGACGATGCCCATGCCATCGGGTGTCCATATCAGCCGATTGATGCTGGCATTGCCCAGCGCCCAGTTGCGCTGCGCCTCGACACCTTGCCGGGTCGCGATCCGGTACAACATGTCGATCACACCGCCATGGGCCACCAGCACGATCTGCTCGCCCGGATGGCGCTGCGCCAGCGCATCGGTCACCTCCCGGATCCGCTCGCCCAGTGCGCGCAGGGTTTCGCCGCCGGGTGGCGCCCAATCGGCATCGCGGGCGCGCCAGCGCGCGGTCTCCTGTGGCCACTGCTGTTCGATTTCGTCGAAGGTCCGGCCCTCGTATTCGCCGAAGCGGCGCTCGCGCAGGCGCGTATCGTTGGCCACGTCCAGGTCGAAGGCGGCCGCGATCGCC
>JBFJZP010000668.1:0-2233 GCA_041622095.1 Burkholderiaceae bacterium
CCTGCCCCAACACCTTGTAACCCGCCCGCGCCCCAGGACTGCAACACATGAGAGCTCATCCCATCCGATTCATCCGCCGTGGCGCGCCTGTCACGCTGGACGCCGTGGCGCCGGATCGCACCCTGCTCGAGGTCTTGCGTGAAGACCTGGCCTGTACCGGCACCAAGGAGGGCTGCGGCGAAGGCGATTGCGGCGCCTGCACCGTCGTGCTGGGCGAACGCCAGGGCGACGGCATCACCTACCGTGCGGTCAACAGCTGCATCCGGCTGGCGCATTCGATCGACGGCCTGGCCCTGTGGACTGTCGAAGACCTGGCCGGACCCGACGGTTGCCTGCACCCGGCGCAGCAGGCGATGGTGCAGTGCCATGGCTCGCAATGCGGCTTTTGCACGCCAGGCTTCGTCATGAGCCTGTTCGGCATGTACCAGAACCACCTGGCCCGGGGCCGGCCGATCGACCGCGCGCTGGCGCAGGAGGAACTCTCGGGCAACCTGTGCCGCTGCACCGGCTACCGGCCGATCCTGGACGCGGCCCAGCAGATGGCGACCTACCCGGCGGTGGCGCTGGACGAGGCGGCGCTGGTCGATCAATTGCGCCAGCTCGAACCCGCCGGGGCCCGAGAGCCGACCGCGGCAGCGCAACCGGTCGGGAGCGCCGACGCCGGAGCGGCCTACATGGCGCCGCGATCGCTGGCCGCCCTGCTGCAGGTCCGGGCCCGCCATCCCGGGGCACAAATCGTCGCCGGATGCACCGATGTGGGGCTCTGGGTCACCAAACAACACCGGCAATTCGAGCAAGTGCTGGACCTGACCCGGGTCGCGGAACTGCGCCGCATTGAAACCTATCCACAGCATCTGGCCATCGGCGCCGCCGCCACCTTGACCGAGGCCTACGCCGCACTGGTGGCAAGCCGGCCCCAGCTCAAGGTGTTCGCCAACCGATTTGCCGGACTGCCGGTGCGCAATGCCGGCACGCTGGGTGGCAATGTCGCCAATGGCTCGCCGATCGGCGACAGCATGCCGCTGCTGATCGCGCTGCGCGCCAATGTGGTGCTGATGAGCCAGCGCGGCCACCGCGAAATGCCGCTGGAAGACCTGTACACCGGCTACCGCCAGAACGTCATGGCCGCGGACGAGGTGCTGGCCTGGGTCAAGGTGCCGCTGCCGGTGACCGGCGAGTTTGCGCGCGTCTACAAGGTCTCGAAACGTTTCGACGACGACATCTCGGCGATCTGCCTGGCGCTGAACCTGCGACTCGACGACGTCGGCATCGTGCGCGACGCGTCGATCGGCGTCGGCGGCGTGGCCGCCACGCCGGTGCGCGCACTGCGGACCCAGCAGGCGCTGGTCGGCCGGCCCTGGAACGCCGAGTTGGCACAACAGGCGGCGCAGGTGTTGCGTGCGGAGTTCCAGCCGATCTCCGACATGCGCGCCAGTGCCGGCTACCGCAGCACCGTGCTGGGCAACCTGCTGCAGCGCTTCTGGCTGGAAAGCCAGGGCATGCAGCAGATCAACCTGGAGTCGTTCACGCTGCAAGGAGAAACCGCATGAACGCGCCTGAAAAACTCCCGCCTGCACCCAAACTCGCACGCAGCCGCCGTCAACCGTCCGCCGCGCCGGTGCGGGCGCAATCCGACCCGCTGGGCGCGGCCGGTGTGTCGCAGCCGCACGAAAGCGCACGGGCCCAGGTGCTCGGCGACGCCCGTTATGTCGACGACATCACCGAACTGCGCGGCACCTTGCATGCGGCGCCGGTCAGCTCCGGCGTGGCGCATGGACGGCTGCGTGGCGTCGACACCAGCGCCGCTTTGGCCATGCCGGGTGTACGCGACGTGATCCTGGCGCGCGACATTCCCGGCCATGCGATGCTGGCCTCGTTCGCCGGCGACGAGCCGATCCTGGCCGCCGACAGCGTGCAGTTCGTCGGCCAGGTGGTGGCGCTGGTGCTGGCCGACTCGGTGATGCAGGCACGCCGCGCCGCGCGCAAGGTTCGGCTGCAGATCGACCCGCTGCCGGCCATTCTGACGGTGCATGACGCACTGGCGGCAGAAAGCTTCGTGTTGCCACCGGTCTTCGTGCGCCGTGGCGATGCGCAGTCTGCGCTGGCGCGTGCGACCCACACGCTGCAGGGAACGCTCGAGGTCGGCGGCCAGGAACATTTCTACCTGGAAGGCCAGGTCGCCTACGTGATGCCAACCGAGCAGAACCAGTGGGTGGTGTATTCCAGCACCCAG
>JBFJZP010000669.1:0-2230 GCA_041622095.1 Burkholderiaceae bacterium
CGACAGCCGCATCTGCTCGATATGCTCGTTGATCGCCGAGTCCTTCTCGATGAACAGGTCGCGCTGCGGCACGTAGGCTTCCGGCTGGTAATAGTCGTAGTAGCTGACGAAATACTCGACCGCGTTGCGCGGGAAGAACTCGCGGAACTCGCTGTACAGCTGCGCGGCCAGGGTCTTGTTCGGCGCGAACACGATCGCCGGGCGTCCCAGCCGGGCGATCACATTGGCCATCGTGAAGGTCTTGCCGGAACCGGTCACGCCGAGCAGGGTCTGGAACACTTCGCCATCGTTGACGCCCTCGACCAGCTTGTCGATCGCCTCCGGCTGGTCGCCCGCCGGCGGATAGGGCTGGAACAACTCGAACGGTGAATCCGGGAAGCGCACGAAGTTGCCCTCGGCTTGTGGCGCAGCATCAATGGCAGCGGATTCGACGACGGACAAGGTGGCTTCTGGCATGGCGGGCACTCGGTCGCTCCCGGGTGGGGGCTAAAATTGGGGGCAACCGGCAAGCGTACCGCAGATGGCCTTGCCACGCATGTGAGCGCGCCGGCACACCCTGTAATTCAAGCCGCAGATATTTCCGAGTCAACCACCATGTCCTTGTTCACCGCAGTAGAAATGGCCCCCCGCGACCCGATCCTGGGTCTGAACGAACAATTCGCCGCCGACACCAACCCGGCCAAGGTGAACCTGGGCGTCGGGGTCTATTACGACGAAAACGGCAAGTTGCCCTTGCTCCAATGCGTGCAGGAAGCCGAGAAGCAGATGATGGCGTCGCCCAAGGCCCGCGGTTATCTGCCGATCGACGGCATCGCCGCCTACGACAGCGCGGTCAAGGCGCTGGTGTTCGGCGCCGACAGCGAGCCGGTGACATCCGGCCGGGTCGCCACCGTGCAGGCGGTCGGTGGCACCGGCGGCCTGAAGATCGGCGCGGATTTCCTGCGTCGGCTCAGCCCGCAGGCCAAGGTGATGATCAGCGACCCGAGCTGGGAAAACCACCAGGCACTGTTCCGCAATGCCGGCTTCGACGTCGAGATGTACCCGTACTACGACGCGCAAAACCGTTCCATCAACTTTGCCGGCATGAAAGCCGCGCTGCAAGCCGCAGCCCCCGGCACCATCATCGTGCTGCACGCCTGCTGCCACAACCCGACCGGCTACGACATCAGCGCCGACCAGTGGGACCAGGTCGTGGCGATCTGCAAGGCTGGCAATCTGACGCCATTCCTGGACATGGCCTACCAGGGCTTCGGTTTCGGCCTGACCGAAGACGGCGCGGCAGTGCAGAAATTCGTCGCAGCCGGCCTGAACTTCCTGGTGTCCACCAGTTTCAGCAAGAGCTTCAGCCTGTACGGCGAACGGGTCGGCGCGCTGAGCGTGTTGTGCCAGGACAAGGACGAAGCCGCGCGTGTGCTCAGCCAGCTCAAGATCGTCATCCGCACCAATTACAGCAACCCGCCCACCCACGGTGGTGCGGTGGTGGCCGCGGTGCTGGGCGATGCGAAACTGCGCGCCTTGTGGGAGCAGGAGCTTGGCGCGATGCGGGTGCGTATCAAGGCGATGCGCCAGAAGCTGGTCGACGGCCTCAAAGCCGCAGGCGTCCAGCAGGACATGGGTTTCATCACCACGCAGATCGGCATGTTCAGTTACTCCGGCCTCTCCAAGGACCAGATGGTGCGCCTGCGCAACGAGTTCGGCGTGTATGGCACCGATACCGGTCGCATGTGCGTCGCCGCGCTCAACGACAAGAACATCGACCACGTCTGCGCGTCGATCGCCAAGGTCATCTGAATCGCTGAGCGGCCAGGGCCGGCTCTTGGCGGACGACCCGCTGGCGCAGCGCTTCATCACCCAGGCGCTGCAAAATCCGCACAACCGCGCGATCCTGCAACGCCTGCCCTTGCTGGATCTGCCGGATGCCTGGCTGGTGGCCGGCTGCCTGTTCCAGACCGTCTGGAACCTGCAGTCCGGCCGAGTGCCCACCGCCGGCATCAAGGACTACGACCTGTTCTACTTCGACGCCACCGACCTGACGGAGCAGGCGGAGCTCGCCGTCGGCGCACGGATCGACGCCTGCATGGGCGACCTGGGCATCACGATAGAAGCCAAGAACCAGGCACGGGTGCACACCTGGTATCCGCAGTGGTTCGGCATGCCGTACGCCGCCCTGCACTCGTCACGCGACGGTATCGAGCGTTTCCTGGTCCCCTGCACCTGCGTCGGCCTGCAG
>JBFJZP010000670.1:0-2230 GCA_041622095.1 Burkholderiaceae bacterium
GATCACCGGGATCAGCAGCACCGGCAAAGCCGCCGCCAGGAACACGGACTGCCAGCCGTAGCTCTCGATCAGCCCCTTGCCCACCACGGCGGCCAGCATGCCGCCCACCGCATAGCCGCTGAACATCAGCGTGACCATGGTGCTGCGGATCTTGCGCGGCGAGTACTCCGTCATCTGCGCCACCACGTTCGGCATCACGCCGCCGATGCCCAGGCCGGCCAGGAAACGCATCACGCTGAAGGTCACCGGGTCGCTCGTGAGACCCGCCGCCGCGGTGAACACGCTGAACAGCGCGATGCAGATGGCGATCGCGCGCCGGCGACCGATGCGGTCGGCAATCGTGCCGAGGAAGATCGCGCCGAACATCATGCCGAACAGCGCCGAGCTGACCATGAAGCCCGCGTTGGTCGGGCTCACGCCCATCTCCTTCATGATCGACGGCAGGGCGATGCCGGCGACGGCCAGGTCGTAGCCGTCGAAGATGATGATGAGGGCGCACCAGAGCAGGACGCCCCGATGGAAGCCGTTGAATTTGGCCTGGTCGGCCAGTTTGTGCAGATCGATGTGTTGCATGTCTTGTCTCGTTGGTGTTGTCTTGTTCAGCCCTGGTCGCCGCCAGCGACAGCCAGCACCGAGCCGGTGATGTATGAGGATTCGTCGGACGCGAGGAACAGGATCGGCGCCACCTGCTCGTCGATCGTTCCGTAGCGATGCATCAGGCTGGAGTCCTTGGTCTGGTCGATCACGCCCTGGTACCACTGCGTTTCCGTGGCAGTCGGCGGGTTTGCTGGTGCCTGGTTGCGCGGCACGCGGCGCGGTGGCGCGTCGGTACCGCCAGGCGCCGTGGCGTTGATGCGGATGCCATTGCGGGTGTGTTCCATCGCCAGCGACGCGGTCAGCGCATTCACGCCACCCTTGGCCGCTGAATACGGCACCCGGTGCACGCCCCGCGTGGCCACCGACGACACGTTGACGATCACGCCACGCTGGCGCTCCACCATGTGTGGCAGCACCGCACGGCAGCACCACAGCGTGGGGAACAAGGAGCGGCGGATCTCCGCCTCGATCTGCTGCTCTTCGTAGTACTCGAAAGGCTTGGCCCAGATCGTGCCGCCCACGTTGTTGACCAGTACGTCGACGCGGCCAAAGCTTGCCAGGCATTGCGCGACAACGTGCTGTGCGCCGGCATAGGTTTCGAGATCGGCCTGCGCAGCGGCGGCCGATCCCCCGGCCTCGCGGATCTGGGCAACCACCTCGTTGACGATATCCGACCGATCCACGGCCAGCACCTGGCCGCCTTCGGCGGCGATGCGCAATGCCACGCCGCGCCCGATGCCCTGGGCCGCGCCTGTCACCAGCACGACCTTGTCTTGAAAGCGTAGTGTGCTGTTCATGCGGCCACCGTCTGGTTGGGTGTGAACTTCTCGTAGTGGAAGCTGGCCGGCGAGATGGCGGCCGTCTTGAAGTGCTTCTGCACAGCGTCCACCATCGGCGGCGGGCCGCACAGGTAGACGTCGACATTGCCGCCGTGCAAAACCTGCGCAGGCATGTGCTGGGTCACGTAGCCCTGTTGTGCGTGCCGAGTCTGCGGGTCTGCGACGCAGGTGCCGAACGTGAAGCCCGGAATGCGACGGGCGTAGTCGAGCAGCCGATCCACCATCACAAGATCCTGGTCGCGCGTGACGCCATAAATCAGGTGCACGGCTTGCTGCGTGCCCTGCTGCGCGAGGACTTCGAGCATGGACAGGAACGGCGCCAAGCCCGTACCACCGGCCAGGAACAGCAGCGGCCGCGTAACGGCGCGCAGGTAGAAGCTGCCCAGCGGGCCGGTCATCTGCAGCGGCTGCCCGGCCTGGGCGCCGCCGAGCCAGCCACTCATCAGGCCACCGGGCACCTGCTTGATCATGAAAGTCAAACGCTTTTTGCCAGGCGCCGAGCTGAACGAGTAGGAGCGGTGCTGCCCACTGCCCGGCACGTCGATGTTCACGTACTGGCCGGGCAGGAACACCGGCGCCTCGGCCGGAATGTCGAGCACGAGCTCATAGGCCGCGTCGCCGAACGGCGTCACCTCGCAGACCGCGGCAGCGAAGTGCGCGGTGCCGGTCTTGCAGGCCGTGGATGGTACGGGCACCGATATCACGCAATCCGACGTGGGGATCATCTGGCAGGTCAGCACCAGGCCTTCGTCGGCCTCGTCCTGCGTCAGTGCCTCGTCGATAAAGTCGTCGCC
>JBFJZP010000671.1:0-2228 GCA_041622095.1 Burkholderiaceae bacterium
CCACCAGGTCGCGGTGGCGGTGGACACGGCCAGCGTCACCTGCGGGCCGCCGGCCATGGCCCGCACTTCGCTCAGGGCCTGGTCGATCAGCGTCAGGCCGAGTTGCGCCTGTTCCATCAAGTGGCGGCCGGCCTCGGTGGTCTCGACGCCCTTGTGGCGGCGCGCAAACAAGGCCACGCCCAGTTCCGCCTCGAGTTCGCGCATCGCATGGCTGATCGCCGGCTGGCTGATCGACAACTCCTCGGCGGCGCGGGTGAAGCTGCCGGTGCGGGCTGCTGCCTCGAACGCCACCAGGTTCGCCATCGCTGGTAGCTGGAATCGTTTTGCCATGAGCCAATCTTATGGCAAAGATGAAAACGCATGCCGATCACAGATCGGGCTTTTCTTTTTACCATGCGTACCAGACGGCAGATTTCCGGCCGAGAACCAGGCATCAAGACATGAACGACACTGATACCAAACGGCACCGCCGCGGTGGCCGCGAGCGGCGCGACCCGAACGCCAGGCCGATGGCTCCGGCCTACATCCGGCGCAACATCCCGACCTACGACATCATGGGCGAGGAGAACCTGTGCAAGATCGAGGCCGCCGCGGACCGCATCCTGGCCGAGGTCGGCATCGACATTCGCGACGACGATGCCTGCCTGGCCTTGTTCCGGAAATCCGGCGCCAAGGTCGACGGCATGCGGGTGCGCTTCGAGCCCGGCCACCTGCGCGAGATCCTGAAGACCGCGCCAAAGGAATTCACCCAGCACGCACGCAACCCGGCGCGTTCGGTGCAAATCGGTGGCAACAACGTGGTGTTCGCGCCGGCCTATGGCTCGCCCTTCGTCATGGACCTGGACAAGGGGCGGCGCTACGGCACGCTGGAGGATTTCCAGAACTTCATCAAGCTGGCATACAACTGCCCCTGGCTGCACCACTCCGGCGGCACCGTCTGCGAGCCGACCGACGTGCCGGTCAACAAGCGGCACCTGGACATGGTCTATGCCCACATGCGTTATTCCGACAAGGCCTACATGGGCTCGATCACGTCGGAGCAGCGCGCCGAGGATTCGGTGGAGATGAGCCGCCTGTTGTTCGGCACCGATTTCGTCGACCAGAACTGCGTCGTGCTGGGCAATGTCAACGTCAATTCACCGTTGTTGTGGGACGGCACGATGACAACCGCGGCGCGTGCCTATGCCCGCGCCAACCAGGCGGCGGTGATCGTGCCCTTCATCCTGGGCGGCGCGATGGGGCCGGTCACCAATGCCGGCGCGATCGCGCAGTCGCTGGCAGAGACCATGGTCGGCTGTGCGATCACACAGTTGGAGCGCCCCGGTGCGCCGGTGGTGTTCGGCAACTTCCTGTCCAGCATGTCGCTGCGCTCCGGCTCGCCCACCTTCGGTACGCCGGAGCCGGCGATCGGCTCGATGGTGATCGGGCAGCTGGCGCGCCGGCTCGGTCTGCCGCTGCGCTGCGCCGGCTCATTCACCACCTCCAAGCTGCCGGACGGCCAGGCAATGCAGGAGAGCGTGATGTCGATGTTGTCGGCAGTGCATTGCGGTGCCAACTTCATCCTGCATTCGGCCGGCTTCCTCGACGGCCTGCTGGCCATGAGTTACGAGAAATTCATGATGGACGCCGACTTCTGCGGTGCCTTGCACAGCTACCTGGCCGGTGTGACGGTGGACGACAATACGCTGGCGATCGACGCATTCAAGGAGGTCGGCCCCGGCAGCCACTTCCTGGGCTGCGCCCACACCATGGCCAACTACACCACCGCGTTCTTCGACTCGACGATCTCCGACGACCGGCCCTTCGAGACCTGGAGCGAGGACGGCTCGCACGACAGCGCCCAACGCGCCAATACGCGCTGGAAGGCATCGCTGGCGGAATACCAGGCGCCGCCGATCGATGCGGCAGTGGACGAATCCTTGCGCGATTTCGTCGCGCGCAAGAAGGCGTCGATGACCGACCAGTGGTATTGAGATGAAAGACGCCCCCCGTCTGTCCGGCTTCACTTCGTGTAAGCCGGCCGAACCCCCCACTGGGGGGCGGGCCGGCCGCTTCGGAGCGGCCGTGCGCAGCGGCCCCTGGCCTGGCCAGCTCCGCGGCCACTTGACCTTCCATGCGTCATGGTTGGCGCGCAGCGCAATGGAGCACTGACGCAAGCGGACGCCTGCCCCCACCACCTTTGCATTCCGCCATGTCCACTACCAACGACCCCCTGCTCCAACCCTTCC
>JBFJZP010000672.1:0-2226 GCA_041622095.1 Burkholderiaceae bacterium
CCGCCTGCGCGACGCTCAGCGCCGCGCCGCCAGCGCCGCGGTCTCTCGGCGACCGAATCCGGCGAATGGCCGGGATGCTGCTCGGGGCCCAGCCGCTGCACGCGTCGGCACAGGGCGGGGGAGGTACCGGTGGTCGGCCAGGCGACTTCAGCACCTTCGCGGCGGTAGACGCCATCGTGAGCGGTCGTTTGTTCTTCGTGACCCAGCCAGCGCCCGTGAACACCGCCGGCCAGCCCATCGGTGGTCCCGTGCAGGTGCAGGCGCTGACGGACAACGGCACGCCGATCGAGAACGTCTTGATCGAGCTCAGCGCCGAGGTCAACAACGGATCGAAGGTCACGATCACGGGCAACCAGGCGATTACGCGGGAGGGCGGAGGCATCGCGACCTTCCCGAACGTCGCCATCAACAAGCCGGGCGGATACACTCTGTGCGCCAGGGTGATCGGGGCCGACGGCTACACGATCGCCGGCACGTGCTCGAATCCGCTGCACATACGGAACGCGAACTGAGCGGCAGGCGCCGCTTCCCAGCGCCATGACCCGGGCCGCCGGCCCCGCGATCGGCGGGGCTGGCGCCAGGGCGGGGCGACCGCGGGCGGCCACCCTCTCCGCCGCGCTGCTCCACCACTACGACCAACACGCGCGCGACCTGCCTTGGCGGCGGACCGACGACCCATACGCCATCTGGGTCGCCGAGGTCATGCTGCAGCAGACCCAGGTGGCGACCGTCATCGGCTATTTCCAGCGCTTTCTTGCCCGCTTCCCGGACGTGGCCTCGCTCGCGCAGGCGCCGCTGGACGATGTGATGGGCTTGTGGAGCGGCCTGGGTTACTACAGCCGGGCGCGCAACCTGCATCGCTGCGCGGTGGCGGTCATGGAACAGTGGGGCGGTGCGTTTCCAGGCAGCGCCGAGCAGTTGGCCGAATTGCCCGGCATCGGGCGCTCCACCGCTGCGGCAATCGCGTCCTTGTGTTTCGGCGAGCGGGTCGCGATCATGGATGCGAACGTGCGCCGGGTGCTGGCCCGCTACCTGGCCTTCGACGCCGACCTGGCGCAAGCGGCAAACCAGCATCGTTTGTGGGAGCAAGCGCAGGATCTGCTTCCGCGCAGCAATCTCATAAGGAACATGCCGGTCTACACCCAGGGCATGATGGACCTGGGCGCCACGGTATGCCTGCCGCGCCAGCCCCGTTGTGACGCCTGCCCGCTGCACGGGGATTGCGGTGCGCGCAAACAAGGTTCGCCGCAGGATTTCCCGGTTCGTAAACGCAAGCTCAAGCGCAGTGCGCGTTCGGTCTGGTTGTTATGGGCACGTGGTCCGGCCGAGGCGGTCTGGCTGCATCGGCGACCGGCTCCCGGTGTCTGGGCGGGCTTGTATTGCCTGCCCTGGTTCGACAGCCGCGAGGCCCTGGTCGAGCAGGTCCCCGCCCCGTACCACGCAGGATTGCAGGATGGCATGGTGGTCAAGCATGTGCTGACGCATCTGGACCTGCATCTGCACCCGGTGCAGCTGGACCTGCCGGTGACGGCCGACATGTCACCCGCCGGCCAATGGTTTGGCGCCGACCAATGGCCACAGCTGGGGCTGCCGGCCCCGGTGCGGACGCTGCTGCTTCAGGGCTGAGGCCAGCCGAAGGTGGTGACCGGGTAACGCCCGGGCGTGGCATCGAGTTCGCGGTGCCGGCTCAGGGTGGTCCAGCGATCGGCAAACAGGCGGGTGAGTTCTTCGACCAGGTAAACCGAACGGTGCTGGCCGCCGGTGCAGCCGATCGCCACGGTGACATAGCTGCGGTTGTCATGGGCCAGCGGGTCCAGCCACTGGTCGAGAAACTGCGCGATCTGCAGCAGCATCCGGTGCACCTGGTCATGGCGCTGGAAGAACGCGACGACCGGCTCGTCCTTGCCGGTCAAGGCCTTGAGTTCGGGTTCGTAGTGGGGATTGGGCAACATGCGCACATCGAACACATAGTCGGCGTCGCCCGGAATGCCGCGCTTGAATCCGAACGACTCGAACACCAGCGTCAACTGGCCACCCCTGACGACGATCAGCGATTTCACATAGCGCTGCAGTTGCGGCGGGCGGATCAGGCTGGTGTCGATGACATGGGCATGCTCGCGCAGGTCGGCCAGAAGTTCGCGCTCGAGCTCGATCGCTTCGATCAAGGCACGTTGCTGCTCGCTCGATACGTCGTCGCTGTCCGACTGCGACAGCGGGTGCTTGCGC
>JBFJZP010000673.1:0-2217 GCA_041622095.1 Burkholderiaceae bacterium
GAGCGGGTGCTCGATCCGGCAGTGGCGCAGACGGTGCGGCAGGCCTTGATCGGCGTGGTGCAGGAAGGTACCGGGCGGCGGCTGAAGGATGCGTTCGTGCGCGACGACGGCAGTCCGATTGCGGTCGGCGGCAAGACCGGCACCGGTGACCACCGCTACTACACGTATGAGCGGGGCGGCACCCAGGTATCGTCACGCGTGGTCAGCCGCTCGGCCACATTGATGTTCCTGCTTGGCGAACGCTACTACGGCACCGTGATGGTGTTCGTCAACGAGCCCTATGCGGCCGACTACCGGTTCACCAGTGCCTTGACCAGCCAGTTGCTCAAGGCCATGGCGCCCAGTCTTGCTCCCCTGCTGGAAGGGCAAACCTGTCGCTGAGGGTGCAGGCCAGGCCCGGCGGAGCGCCCGGCGCTCAGCCTTGTTGTCGTGCTGCCCAGCGGCGGCGGGCAAACAGGCCGATGAAGGCGCAGCCCAGCGCCAGTGCAAACCAGCCGGCTGCCGAGGCTTGGCCGATGGTGTTGGCCAAATCGGGCGAACGCAGGAAGTAGGGTGCCAGCAGCACCGCCAGGCCGATCAGCGCACACAGGATGCCCTTGAGCAGCAGGTCGTTGTTGGCCTTGCGGTCGGATGCGCGGTTGACCGCGTTGTCGAGTCGGTTGGTCGGGGCAGGGGGCAGGGGCATGGGAATCTCGCTGGAAGGCGGCAGGCAGCACCGGGGTGGATGTTGTCGCGCGGGTTGGATCGGGTTGACAGGGGCCGGGTCGGTTGCGGTCACGCCACCGTGAACCATTCGGTACCCAGTGCCGGGTCTGCCACGCCGATGTCGGAAGGGTTGCGCCCAAGGGCCTCGGCCAATGCGGCGCAGGCCAGTTCGGGCCGGTTGTTCTGCTGGCTCAGGTGGGCGGCAACCACCATGCCCAGGCCGGGGTGCCGCACTGCGCGGGCAATATCGGCTGCCGCGGCGTTGGACAGATGGCCGTATTGTCCACCGACGCGCTTTTTCAGGAAGAGCGGATATCCGCCATGGGCCAGCAAGTCGGCGTCGTGGTTGCATTCGAGCAGCAGGGCCTGGCAACCGGCGAGCTGCGCCAGCACATGGTCGTTGGCATGGCCGAGATCGGTCAGGATGCCCAGGCTGCTGGCGCCATCGGTACAGCGCAGTTGTAGCGGTTCACGTGCGTCATGGGGCACGCTGAACGGCTGCAGGCGCAATTCGCCGACGTCGATCGCCATGCCGTCGCTGGCCAGCTGCAGCAATCCGTCGAAATCGGGATCGCGCACACCGGCATGGGTACCGCGGCTCATCCAGACCGGTATGCGGTGGCGCACCGCGAACGCACGCGCGCAACCGATATGGTCGCTGTGTTCATGGGTGACGAAGATCGCGTCGATATCGCCGGGCGACAAGCCGGCGCGTTGCAGGCGCAGGTCGAGCTGGCGAATACCCAGGCCGCAATCGACCAGCAGGCGGCTGGTCTGCGTGCCGCAAGCGGCCTCGACCACGGTTGCGTTTCCGGAACTGCCGCTGCCCAGGTTCCTGAAACGCAACATCGCCGACCCGATTACTTCAGGTCGTCGGCGATGACCTTTACGATGCTCTGCGCATTGGCGGACGACTCGGCGCCGCCGGCGGCGTTGAGCACCGACACCACCGACGATTCGCCCTCGCTGCGCACCACCACCTGGTACTTGATCGGGGTGTTGGCCTTCGGGTCGCCGCCGAACAATTTGCCGAAGAAGCCGGGCTCGGACTTGTTCGGATTGGTTCCGACATAACGCACGAAGTAGATGCCTTTGCTGCGGTCGCGGTCCTCGACGGTGAACCCGGTGCGGTCGAGCGTCAGTCCGACGCGGCGCCAGGCACGGTCGAAGCCATCGTCGACCAGCACCACCGGCTGGCCGTTGATCTGCGACACCCGCGAACTCGACTTGCGTGCGTCTGCCGCGACGACCGCCTTGGCCTGCTCCTGGCTTACGCCGAGCTTGATCATCAGCCGGCGCAGGAATTCGGCCTCGAGCTCCGGGTCGGCCGGACGTGGTTGCCAGACGGTATTCGCATCACGCGGGCCGGCCACCACGTTGCCCGAAGGATAGACCTCGACCATGCCGCGATGGCTGATGTAGATCTCGGTCTCGCCGGCTGCGGTGCGCTCGAGCCGGGTGCGGAAACGGTCGCGCTCGCCAGTGGAGTACAGCGAGTCGAACAACTTGCCC
>JBFJZP010000674.1:0-2217 GCA_041622095.1 Burkholderiaceae bacterium
CGCCGGTATGGGGCCGGATGGCCGACCACTCCAGCCGACGGGTGTTCGCACTGGCCAGCGCTGGCGGCGCCTTGTTGTCGATAGCCGTGGCCTTGTGGTCATGGTGGGGTCCCGGCGCCGACGCAGGCGCCGCGCGCTGGTTTTTTCCGCTGGCCTTTCTGGGCCTGGGCATCTGCCACGCCGGCGTGCGCCTGGGTCGCAAGACCTACCTGCTGGACCTGGCAGAGGGGGAGCGGCGCACCGCGTATGTCGCGGTCAGCAATTCGGCCATCGGCGTGTTGCTGCTGGCCAGCGGTGCGCTCGGCGCGCTGGCTGCCACCGTATCGGTCGCCGGAACAGTGCTGGTACTGGGCCTGGCCGGGCTCGCCGGCGCGGCGCTGAGCCTGCGCTGGCCGGAGGTGTCGCAATGACCGGGCTGGCAAACCGGAACTTACGGTGCCACAATGGGTCGTACCTTTGGCGCAAGGCCGATACGGGAATGACAATCCGGTAGACGACGGCCATGCAACTGCAACACGGGCCGAGCCGACGTTTCTGGCGCAGGCCTGCTTTGGACAGGAGGCCAGCATGAGCCAGATCGATCTATTGGTTGAACAACACATCCGCGAGTCGGAGTCGCATCTGCGGCATATCGACGAGATGATGGAGAAAGCGCGCCTGGCGCGTGAACGCAACCAACTTCCCGCGGAGCCCGATCTGGCACGCATCGAATACGACCGGATGCGCCTGGCACAGGAACTGCATGGCCTGCGCAACGAGCCCCAGCCGGCATCGGACGAACGGGCCGAGCGCAGCAAGGGCCTCAAGGGCATGCTGCAATCGATCGGCTCCGAACTGGAAAAAGCACTCGTAGCGGTCGTCGACCAGCATCGCCACTGAGCCAGGTCAGCGGTCCAGTCAACCGGCCCGGCAGGGCGGCAGGGCCGCGGATCAGCCAACATGTTTTCCAGATGCGATTCACGCGCAAGCTTTTCGCGACGCTGACGCTGGTTGCAGCCACCGCGCTTGTGACGCCCGATGCGTCGGCGCAAAACCCGCCCGCCCCCGGTTGTCCTGCGATCCTGCAGCACCAGTTCAAACGCTTGCAGGACGAGGCGCCGCTGAACCTGTGCCAGTTCGCCGGCAAGGTGGTGCTGGTGGTCAATACCGCCAGTTATTGCGGCTTCACCCATCAATACGAAGGCCTGGAGCAACTGCATGCCAGATACCAGGGCAAGGGCCTGGTCGTGCTGGGATTTCCGTCCAATGATTTCGGCCAGCAGGAACCCGGCTCCGCCCAACAGATCGCCGACTTCTGCTTCAACACCTATGGCGTGCGCTTCCCGATGCTGGCCAAGACGGTTGTCAGCGGAGCCCAACGCAACGCCTTGTATGCGGAACTCGCCAAGGCCACCGGTGTCGCGCCACGCTGGAACTTCCACAAGTACCTGATCGACCGGCGCGGCACGGTGGTCGCGCAGTTCGCGAGCCAGGTCGAACCCCAATCCGCCGCCATCGTCAAGGCGATCGAACAAGCGCTGCGCACACCGCCGTGATGCTGGCGCGCCAGGGGCGCCCTGTCGCGGCCCGCGCCGCGATTCGGTCAGGTCCGCCGGGCGGGGGCATCGCCGGCAACGAAATACGGCGCGTCCGAGCGGGGCAAGGGCGTGCGCCCGCGGATGCGGTCGGCTATTTTTTCGGCCATCATGATCGTCGGCGCATTCAGGTTGCCGGTGACGATCTCCGGCATGATGGACGCATCCACCACCCGCAGGCCTTCAATGCCGTGCACCCGGCCCTGGCCATCGACCACTGCCATGTCGTCGGAGCCCATGGCATTGCTGCCCGCCGGATGGTAGGCGGTCTCGGCATGCTGGCGCACGAACGCGTCGAGTTCGGCGTCGGTCTGCGCGGCTTTGCCCGGCGTGATCTCACGGCCGGCAAACCCGGCCAGCGCCGGCTGGCGCATGATGTCGCGCGTGATACGGATGCCGGCGCGGAACTCCGCCCAGTCCTGTTCATGGGCCATGTAGTTGAACAGGATGCTCGGGTGCTGGTGCGGGTCCTTCGAGCGCAGGTGCACCCGGCCGCGGCTGGGTGAACGCATCGAACCCATGTGCGCCTGGAAACCGTGGACCTTGATCGGACTCGTGCCGTTGTAGTTGATCGCGATCGGCAGGAAGTGGTACTGGATGTTCGGCCACGCAAACTCTTCCGAACTGCGAATGAAACCGCCCG
>JBFJZP010000675.1:0-2197 GCA_041622095.1 Burkholderiaceae bacterium
CAAGGTCGACGGCACCGACTTCTACATGTTCCGAAGTTATGAGGGTATTGCGCCGAACGGCACCGGCGGCCGCTCCGAATACGTGACGCTGCTGGCCAATTACCAGCCGCTGCAAGGGCCGTATGGCGGACCGAATTACTTCTCGCTCGACCCGAACGCCTTGTACGAGATCCACATCGACAACAACGGCGACGCGGTGGAAGACATCACCTTCCAGTTCCGCTTCAGGAACCAGCTCAAGGGCACGGCCTTGACGATCGGCGGCGCCAGCGTGCCGATCCCGCTGATCCAGTCGGGCGCCGTCAGCGGCCTGAATGCCGCAGCACTCAATGTCAACGAGACCTATACCGTGAGCATGGTACGCGGCGAGCGCCGCAAGAGCCAGGGCATGCCGCTGCTCAAGAGCGCCGGCGGCAGCGCGACGTTCGAGAAGCCGGTGGACAACATCGGAACCAAGACAATTGCCGACTACGGCGCTTATGCCGCGCAACATGTGCATACCGTCACCATTCCCGGATGCCCGGTCGGCAAGGATCAGGGCAGGTTGTTCGTCGGCCAGCGGGCGGAGGGTTTCGCAGTCAACCTGGGCACGATCTTCGATCTGGTCAACGCGACGAAAGAAGTCCTGCTCGACCCCGCCAACAAGGATGCGGCCGGCAACGGCGGCCAGCACTATATCCAGAAGACCAATGTCACCACGCTTGCGCTCGAGGTGCATGCGGACTGCCTGACGGCCAACGGCGAACCGGTCATCGGCGGCTGGAGCACCGCCAGCCTGCGCCAGGCCCGCTTGCTCAATGGCAAGCCGGGTTCGGGCAACGACCAGGCCGAAAAGGCTGGCGGTGCCTGGACCCAGGTTTCGCGGCTGGGTAATCCACTGGTCAATGAAGTCGTGATCGGCCTGCCGGACAAGGACCGCTTCAACGCGTCGAGCCCGAAGGACGATGCACAGTTCCTGACCTATGTCACGAATCCGACGCTGCCGCCTTTGCTCGGCGTGGTGCTGGGGGCCAACGTGGCGCCGACGAACCTGCCGCGTACCGACCTGGCGACCACCTTCCTGACCGGTATCACCGGCATCAACAAGCCGGTCGTCAATCCGAAACCGTCCGAGATGCTGCGCCTCGACACCTCGACGCTGCCGGTGCAGTTCGCGATGCAGAACCGTCTGGGCGTGGCCGGCAATGCGCTGGCCGGCGGCACCGACCGGTCGGGCTTCCCGAACGGTCGCCGACCCAAGGACGATGTCGTCGATATCGCCCTGGTGGCCATGCTGGGTGGCTTGTGCGTGATCAACGGCGACAACGATGCGCTCAAGCTCAACAGTGTGCCGGGAGTCGCGGGTGTCACGTCGATGTGCAAGCCCTCCAGCGTGCCGCTCGGTGGCAGCTCCGCGAACATCCACGATGCGGTGGACCAGGCCACCGTGCCGTTCCTGCCGGTCTTCCCGTATCTGAACCTGCCCAATCCGGGTGCGATGTAAACCGCCCGCACCAGGAGTCGACATGAAAACGAACAGGAAACTCTGCTTGCCTGTGCTGCTGAGCGCCGTACTGGTGTTGGGTGCATGTGGTGGCGGTGATGGCGGCGGCGACAGCGCCGGGATCGACCAGGCGACGGCGGCGCAACCCGATATCGGGCAGAGCGTCGGCGCATTGCTGGACTTCATGCGCAGCCTGATTGCAGGCACCAGCGAGACCAGCGAACCGACCGACATCAACCCGCTGACGCTGGCGGTGGACGACACGGCAGAGCCGTCGCCGTTGTAACCGGACCGAGGTCGCCAGCCGTGACGATTCTGCGCATGCGCGCCGTGGGGCGCCGGCTGCTGCTGGCGGCCCTGGTCCCAGCCAGCGGCCTCGCCTGGTCCGCCACGGCGCTGGCGCCCGGCCCGGACGACCAGGTGCTGGAAACCTGGGCTGCACCCAGCGTACGTCGTGCGCAGGTGGCGGAATCCGGCAAGCCGGATTCCGACCCGGCAACCGTCGTATCGAGGGTTCGCGGCGAAATCAGCCTGGCGCGCCAGACCGGTGACACCCGTCACTGGGGGCGTGCCCAGGCCTTGTTGGCGCCATGGTGGGATGTGCCCGGGGCCGCGCCGGACCTGGCGGTATTGCAGGCCACGGTGCAGCAGGGCCGGCATGAATTCGATGCGGCGCGCCGGCTGCTGGCCGACCTGGTGGCCAGGACGCCCGGC
>JBFJZP010000676.1:0-2190 GCA_041622095.1 Burkholderiaceae bacterium
AGCCGGCGGCCCGTATCGCTGCCAATGGTTTTGTCACCGTCGTACGCGGCGACCCGATTTTCGGCGATGCCTTTGCGCTGGAACTGGGCCAGGCGATGGCCCGCCCGATCCCGGCCGGCACCGCCATGGTCCACCTGACCTGCTCGATCGGTATTGCCGTCTATACGGCGCAGGCCGGCGATTCGGCCGCGGAGCTGATCGACAAGGCGGCGGTGGCGATGCGCAACGTCAAGGCCAGCGGCGGTGCCGCCCATGGCCTTTATGACCCGGTCGCCGACCAGGCGCGACGCGAGGATGCACGCCTGCTGCAGGACCTGCGCGGCGCAGTGGACCGGCAGGAACTGCTGCTGCATTTCCAGCCCAAGGTGGACGCCACCAGCCTGCAGGTCACCGCCGCAGAAGTGCTGATGCGTTGGCGCCACCCGAAACGGGGTCTGCTCGGACCGGACAAGTTCATCCCGCTGGCGGAGCGTCATGGCCTGATCCGGCCGATCGGGCGCTGGGCGATCGAGAGCGCCTGTCGCCAGGCCGCCAAATGGCGCGAACAAGGCCTGCGCATGCGCATCGCGGTGAACATCTCGTCCGACCAGTTCAACCAGGCTGACTTCGTAGACCATTTGCGCGAAACCCTGGCCGAATCCAGCATCCCGCCGGCGCGTTTCACCTGCGAGATCACCGAGTCGGTGGCGATGCAGGACACCGAGCACACCCGTGCGACCTTTGAACAATTGCGCACGCTGGGTGTACATATCTCGATCGACGACTTCGGCACCGGGCATTCCAGCCTGGCATCACTCAAGCGTCTGCCGGCGGCCGAGCTGAAGATCGACAAGGCATTCGTCAACGACCTGGAGAGCAGCGCGCACGCCCGGTTCATTGCCCGGACCATCGTGACCATGGCGCATGAGTTGAACCTGCGCGTGGTAGCCGAAGGCGTCGAAAACGGCGAGCAGCGCGACCTGCTGGTCGAGATGGGTTGCGACGAATTGCAGGGTTACCTGTTCGGCAAACCGATGGCCGGCAAGGAACTGGCGCATTGGTCGGCGCGCGACCGGCAACATGAAGAGGAGTTGTTCCGCCCCTCGCTGTACAACGCCACCCGGTATCAGACGCTGGAATGACCCGCGCTGCGGCGCACCTGCTCAGCGATCCGGCGCAAACGGATCGGCGACACCCAGCTCTGCGCACAGACGGGTCAGCGCCGTGCGCAAAGTATCCACTTCCTGCTCGAGCTGCGCCACCCGTTGGGCCATGTCGCCGGCTGCGCCCTGCACCGCGGTGGATGGCAGCACCATATCGGCAGCAACCGGACCACACAGCAGATGCGCCCAGCGCTGTTCGCGCGCGCCGGCGGCCCGCGGAAGTTTCACCACCAGGGGCCCGCCCTTGTCGGCCGAGCGGTCCTGCAACTCCTCCAGAAACCCTTCCACCGACGAAATGTCGGCGAACGGATACCAGCGCTCGGTGTTGAGCCGCAGTTCCCCGGCGGTCTGCGGGCCGCGCAACAGGAGCATGCCCAGCAATACTGCGGCCTGTTCGTACACCCCGATGCCACGCTGGAAGTTGTGCGAGAAACGGGCGGTTCTGCCACCAGTGGACTCGCGCACCAGGTCGAGCGATTTCAGGTTGTCCAGTGCGCTGGCCACCTGCGCCTCGTCAAGGTTCATCAAGGGCTCACGGCTGGTCTTCTGGTTGCAACCGAGCAGCAGCGAGTTCAGTGACAAGGGGTAACTGTCCGGAACCGTGCGCGCCTTCTCCATCAAGGTGCCCAGCACACGGGCCTCGATCAGGGTCAACACCGGGGTGGTGGGGGTTTCAGCAGTGGGATTCACAATGGTCGGTCCGACGGTTGGCATGCGCATGCGCGGGTTGCAGGACGGGCGGACACGGCATCCGGCGGCACCCGCACAAGCACCGATTGTCGCGCCTTGCGCATGGCCATGCAGTCGGCTCAAGACCCCTGGCGGCGATCCTGTCGTGTCGCTGCAGGATAATCGCAGCCCCTGTTCCATACGACGGTGGCGCGATCCTTGCGTCCAGCATCGTTGTATGCCGTGCACGCACCAGATTGGTTCGCGCCTCCTGATCTTCTGAAGTAGAGTTCCCCCGTTCATGCCTCTCCCATCCCCTCGCCGTGGCGTTCAAGCAGCGCGCACCCACACCGATGTTCGCGATGTGGTTCGTGTTGCC
>JBFJZP010000677.1:0-2188 GCA_041622095.1 Burkholderiaceae bacterium
ACCGCCGAGCTGGCGATTGCTCGGCGTGTGCTGTTGGCGATGATCGCCAGTCTCGCGCGGGACGAACAGGCGCAACCCCCTGCGGCGACGACAAGCCGCCAGCGGCCCGCCCGCAAACGCGCTTAAAACTGCGCCGGCTCAGTCCAGAAGCCGGCGTTGCTCCATCCAGTCCATGCAGGTTTGCGCCGCCTTGGCCAGCAAATCGGGCTGGCCGGAAAAATAGTGCGTGACACCCTTCAGGCACAGCATCGACTTGTCCACGCTGGCGCTGGCCGCATAAATGCGGCCGGTGTGCGGTTGCGGTACTGCGTCGTCGGCGCTGTGCTCGATGGCCAGCATGGGCACCGATATGTCGGCGGCGCATTTTTCGCCGTGCGCGTGCGCATCGTCGGGCGACCACTGCGACAACCAGGATCGCAGCGTCGAAAACCGCGCCGAACCCGAGGGGCCGGTGTTGACGGTTTCCGGGTCTTCCATGAAGCAGGTGCCAATCGGTCTGTCATTCGGATCGATGCTGCCTTCGAGAAAACGCGGCTCGGCCATGGTGCGGAGGGTCACAAATCCGCGCTGATGGTAGGGGTCGGTTCGGTGGCGCCCCGTGCCGGGTCGTTTTCATCGAGCCCCGAAGGATCGATCCATCCCGACAACACTACGGACCTCGACACATGCGCGGCCCGAAAACTTAAGCCAGCTGCGGGCAATGGATTCGCGCTCATGATGTTGCATAGATCACTTGCCGGCGCATGCGTCACGCTGGGCTTCTCCGCCTGAGCCTGGTAGCACAATGCCAGCGATCCGCCGCCGGAGCATTCAGCCATGATGATCTTGTCGTGACGGCAGGCTGCGGCTCATTAGCCGCGATGCTGCCTCGACCACGGTGGACGACACATCCAGCTTCATGGCGGTGGCGGCCAATTCCAGGCTAATCGGGCCACCGTCGATCACCAGGAGGCTGGTAAGTCGCGCAGCTTGCCGTGGATCAGTTTTGAATTGGCCAGCGTGCGCAGGGTACACACGCGCGGTGAGGCGGTCAGGTGCGCCAAAGAGCGGTCGCGTACCAGTGGCGATCAACAGGCAGTCCCACGGCAGGATGCTGCCAACATCCAGCCTCAGTTGATGCGCCCGCGGCTCGATCGCGACGACTGTGCGTCCAAGTTTCTGACATACCTCGCTCGGCAGGTCTGGCGCGAGCCGCGCCGCGGTCTCGTCGCCGTTAAGCTGGAACGGCTTGGATAGCGGGGGCCGGTCATAGGGAGGCCAGGTTTCCTGGCCCACCAGCACGATGTTGCCTTGATAGCCCTGCTGTGCCAGTTTGCCGGCGAGGTGGAAACCCGCCAGACCGGAACCAAAATGACCATTTGCTGCCCGGTTGCGCTCATGCTCAGGCTCTCATGTCGGCGGGAATACCGCGAACACCTTGTTGGAGTTGAAAATGTGTGTCTCGACGAAGCTGGAGTAATCCAGCCTATTGCCAAGTGCCTCCATCGCACCGAGCAGCGGACACCAGTTCAGCAATTCCTGCTGGCCAGCGGCCTCGAAGTCTGCCGTGGTGTTGCTACGCCAGACGGCGAAGTTGCGTTCGCACAGTGCCTGGTACAACGTGCGGTCGGCCGGCGTGTCCGGGCGCAGGCGCCAGGTGCGGTCGCACAGGAACGCGTGCGACCAGCTGGACGATGCGATCACCGCAACGCGCCAGGGTGATTCGCGCAAAATGCGCGCCGTGGCCGCGCCCATGTCCATGCAGCGTTTGGGTGACGGGCCGGGCGGGTCCAGGTCCAGCGGTTTGCCCATGTCTGTCATGAAGCCGCGCGCGGATATCACCTTGCGCCCATAGCAGTTGATCGGCACGGCGATGGTCGGATAGTCCCAGCCGATGCGATCGTAGTCAAGGTACAGGATGGCATTGGTGAAGGCGTGCGCCAGGCTCTCGTCGTGCAAGGGCTTGTAGGCATAAGCCATGTCGAAACCGGACTCGATCAGCCCGCTTACCAGGTGCTTGGCGATGTCGCGCCGCCCGCGTACCTTGTAGTGCTTGTCCGGTCCTTCCCCCCAGGCATGGGCTTGCCCGCCATCATCGACGAAGCCGCCGCATGGCGCCACGGGTGAAGGTCCATGTCGCCGTAGGCGCACACAGTGAACGGCGGGATCACGTCTTCCTTGAAGTTCTCGTACTGGTCGTCGCCCCACA
>JBFJZP010000678.1:0-2184 GCA_041622095.1 Burkholderiaceae bacterium
GCCCGCAGGGCCGTGCCGCAGCCACAAGGCCATTCCCACGCTGCGCGCAGCGGCTGGCCTGTAAGGCCAGGGAACGCGCAGCGTTCTGGTGGCTGACAATGCCGCCCGGCTCGCGACCATTCAACCGTTCTGATCGAGCCGCTGCATCCAGCGCCGCAAGCCCCAGGCGCCGGCGAGGATCAGCGCAAGGGTCAGGCCGGCCAGCGCAAACGTCAGCGGTGTGGGCGTGCGTAATGCTGCCGTGATCTGATCGACGAAAAAAGCCAGCGCCAGCACCGACGGCGCCATGCCGATCGCGGTTCCCAGCAGCAGATCCCGCAGCCGGATATGGCTGGCGCCGGCCACCATGTTGATCACTGCAAACGGGGCAATCGGCACCAGGCGGATCAGGATGACCGCCAGCAGGCCGCGGCTGGCGAGCCGCCGGCTCAGCAAGTTGACGCGTGCGCCGGCCAGCCGCTCCATCACCTCGCGTCCCAGCACATGGCCCAGGCCGTAACTCGCTGCGGCGCCCAGCAAGGCGCCGGTCATCGCGCAACCAATGCCGCCCCAGGGACCGAACGCCACCATCGCCACCAAGGTCAGGAACGTCAACGGGATCGCCAACGTCAAGGCCACGGCGAACCCGGCAATGGCGGCCACCGGTCCGAACGCACGGCCGAAGTCGCGCAACGCGCCCACAATCAGGTCGACATCGAGCCAGGCGCGCAACGGCGTCCAGGTCCAGGCCAGCGCCAGCGCCAACAAGGCCAGCATGGTGACGACCAGCAAGACCAGGCGCCGACGCAGCGCGGACGAATCGATCGGCGGCGACATGGAGGTGGCCGGCTCCGGCTCAGCGCAGCTGGCGCCAGACATCGGCCAACACCACGACCAGGTCGCCGACCTGCCCGGCACTGAAGATGGAACCATGCAGGCCGGCAACCCGGCGCTGCTGCAAACTTTCACCCATGAGTTTCTTCCATGAACCGAACAGGGGCCGTTCCCAACCCAGCAATCCGGATGTCTTGATCAATGTGGTCGGCGCCAGGACCGGCGCCACCCGATAACCGCCCATGGCCATGACCTGGCTCACCAGGCCGGCGTCCTTGACCATGGCGCCGAGACGCCGACCATTGATGCTCAGTTCCTGCAGCCGCAACAAGCGCACCAGCGCGCTGAACAGGCGCCAGTAAAAGGTCCCGCCCCATGCCATTCTCGGATAAACCGTGTCGATCAGGATCAGCCCCTTGACCGGGCTGCCACGCTGCTCGAGTGCGCGTACCGTTTCCAGCGCAGCGATGCCACCGATCGAGAAACCTGCCACCAGCGCTGGCCCGCTGGCATGCGCCTGTACCGCGTCCGCGTACATGGCGGCCAGTTCCTTGACGCGCTTGAACGGCGTATCGACCGGTGGCTGCAACATCACCAGGTCGCAGATTCCGTCCAGTGCCCGGGCCAGTGTCTCGAAGCGCAACAGGTCGCCGTGGCCGGAGGCGGCCAGGTAAAGCGTCTTTTCGGTCAGGCCGGCACCCATGGGCACCAGGATGCCGGGCGGCACCACCTGCTGCTCGAGCGCTGCGGCCAGCCGCTCGACCGTGGGATTTTCGGTCAGCAGATACAGCGGTATCCTGCGTTGCAGCAGCCGCTCCGCGCCGGCCAGGATCGCGATCGCGGCCAGCGAATCGCCCCCGACGTCGAAGAAGTTGTCCTGCACCGACAAGGTGCTGCGTTCGAGTTCGGTTTTCCACAAGGCCAGCAGGTCGGCTTCGCGCTGGTTGGCCGGCCCGCGGCCGGCACTGCGCGGCAACCGGGGCACCACAGGTGGCAACGCGGCGTAATCCACCTTGCCGCTGCTGGTGGTCGGCAACTGCGGCAGCACCATGATGGCCGAAGGCACCATGTAGTCGGGCAGGCGCACGCGCAAGGCCCGCTGCAGCCGATCATGGTCGTCCTGCCCGTTGCTGGCCACCCAGGCATGCAGCACCGGTTGACCGTTGTGCTCCACCTTGTCGGCGGCGGCCTGCGACACGCCCTCGATCGCCAGCAATGCCGCCTCGATCTCACCGAGTTCGATGCGGTATCCCCGCAGCTTGACCTGGCGGTCGAGCCGGCCGAGGAAAAAAAGACTGCCCTGGGCATCGAGCCAGCCGCTGTCACCGGTGCGGTAGATACGTTCACCGGGCAGGAACGGATCATCGACAA
>JBFJZP010000679.1:0-2180 GCA_041622095.1 Burkholderiaceae bacterium
GCAGACGGCGTCGATGCCGTCGGCCTTCGGCAACATCACGGCCGCGACGCCGGGGTGACGGCACAGCGCCAGATCGTCCTCGAACCAGCGGGTGTCAGCAGCATTGATGCGCACAATGACGGGCGCGGCTTCGTCCAGCGCGTTGGCCAGCGCATCACGGGCGCGCAATTTCGATTCTGCAGCGACGGCGTCTTCAAGGTCGATGATCACCGCGTCTGCACCCGAGGCGCGTGCCTTGGCGTAGCGCTCGGGGCGGTCGGCAGGAACAAACAGGTAGGCGCGCGGCAATCGGCCGCCGTTCATCGTCGGCGTGCTCATGTCGGCAACCAACGCTCGATCCGCGGCGCCTCGGCGACGGCCCAGGTCCGATCGATCAGTCGGTCCATCTCAGCCGGCGTCGCGGCATCGCCGTAGGCCGCCAAGCGGCGCGCCTTGTCTTCCAGTTCGGGCCGGCTCAGCGTGTTGCCGGGGTCACCCTTGGGCTCTTCCACGCGACCCTGCAGAATGCGACCGTCGTGAGTGCGCACACTGACCTTGCCGATCCAGCGCTGCGGGTAGGCTGCGTCGACTTCAACATCGAGTTGCATTGTCACCTTGTCACGCAACGCGGCCACCCGTGGCGCGAGGAAGTGGCGGTCGAATTCCTCCAGACCGGCATAGCCGTACTCGGCCACCAGCGCCAGCACGGTGCCCATTGAAAACTTGGCCTGATGGACGGTACCGGGCACCACGACGCGGCCGAGCACGTCGATCGCACCCTGGTGCACCTGGGCCGTCACGGCGGCAATATCGTCGGCCTTGAGCCGATGCTCACTCATCAGCAACAGCAGAGCGTCGGCACTCGGGTGGGTGTGGCGGCACGAGGCGTGGTACTTGAACGAGGTTTCGGCAGTGGCCCAGCGTTGCCCGAGGCCGGCGGTTAGACGCGCCCGGTCAGCGTCGCTGGACATGCCAGCGGCCATGCCTTGCTCGCCTTCGAGAATCCGCCGTGCACCGGTGAAGCCGCCCAACGCCAGGTAGGCCGAGGTCAGGCCTGCCGACGCTGCATGCGCGCAGTGCAACTGCTTGGAATCGGCCGCATCGCGCAGGAACTCCCACAGCCCGGCAGCCTGCGTCCCGGCGCTGCCAAAGGCGTGCAGCATCTGCGCCGCGTCCAGACCGAGCAGGCGCCCGGTGGCTGCTGCGGCGGCGAGCGTTCCAGCGGTGGCGGTGGTGTGGAAGATGCGGTAATGCGAGCGACCAAGGAATTCGCCGACCCGGATCCCGACCTCATAACCCGCCACCACGGCGGCGAGGAAATCGCGCCCGCTGGCGCCGATTGCCTGCGCCACCGCCAGTGCCGGCGGAAAAACCACCGCAGCCGGATGGAACACTGAAGCGTTGTGCACATCGTCCTGTTCGACCACATGCGAGGCCGCGGCATTGACCATCGCGGCAAAGTGCGGCGAGGTCAGACGCCGCGTGACCAACACTTCGGCGCCGCCTTCGGTGGGGCCCATCGCCCGCGCATAGGCCTCGATGGCCTGCACCGCGCGTGCACTCTTGCCCGCCAGTGCCGAGCCGGTCCAATCCAGAAACAGGTCTTCGGTGCGCCGCAGCACCGGCGCGGGTATGACCTCGAAGCGCAGGCCTGCAGCGAAGGTGGCCAGTGCGGCGCTGGAAGTGTCATGCGTGCTCATCAGGCTGCCCTTTTGTTGTCAGACCGCTCGCGCGGCGCGCAGCCGTGCAATGTCGGCCACGTTGTAGCCAAGTTCAGTCAGGATGCTGTCGGTATGTTGGCCCAATGCCGGCACCGGTCCCATTGGCGGAGGCGCATTACCCGCCACGTGATGCGGCGGGAACAGTGCCGGCACCGGCCCACCCGGCGTGTCGATCTCCGCCCAGCGCTGGCGAGCCAGCAGCTGCGGATGCTTCCACAGATCGGCCATCTCGTTGAGCTGTGCATTGGCGATCTGTGCCTCTTCGAGGCGCTCGATCAGCTGGGCCGCTGTCAGCTTGGAGAACACGGCGTCGATGATGCCGAGCAGTTTGTCCTGCTGCGCCAGCCGGTTGGCATTGCCCAGATACTGCTCGGCCAGGCCCGGCTGCCGCAGAACCTTCTCGCAGAAAGCGGTCCACTCGCGGTCGTGCTGCACGCCCAGCACCACCGACTTGCCGTCGCCGCAGGTAAACGGGCCATA
>JBFJZP010000680.1:0-2180 GCA_041622095.1 Burkholderiaceae bacterium
GCGGGGACTTGGCGACCACATGGTCGGCTGCCTCGCCGACATGGCGAGACACCCGTTGCAAGGCCTGGACATGGCGCTCGCGGGCCATGTAGATGCCCTCGGGCAACACGTTCCAGCCGGCCAGCCGGAGCAGGGTCTTGCGCAGCGCATCGATACCGTCGCCGGTTTTCGCCGACAACATGACGCAGTTTTCCCCTAAGGCTTCGCCATCCGGCAGGCCTGCCGCATCGCACTTGTTCCAGACATCGATCACCGGCACGTCCGCTGGCAATCGACTTGCCAGCGCAGCCGCGATCGCGGCGTCGGCCAAGGCATAGTCGGATGGTGGCAGCGCCGCGTCGCTCGATGGCTGCGCCGGACGGCCACGGGTCAGGTCATGCAGGAACAGCACCACGTCGGCACTGTCGATTTCGCCCCAGGCCCTGGCAACTCCCATTTGTTCGATCTCGTCGGCGCTCTCGCGCAAGCCGGCGGTGTCGATCACATGCAAGGGCACGCCCTCGATCTGGATGGTCTGCGTGATCTTGTCGCGCGTGGTGCCGGCGACCGCCGAGACGATGGCCAGTTCGGCCCCGGCCAGTGCATTGAGCAGCGAGGACTTGCCGGCATTCGGCTGGCCGGCGATCACGACCTTGATACCCTCCCTGAGCAAGGCGCCCTGGCGCGCGTTGCGCGCGATCGTGTTCAATCCGTCCTGCAGGCGCGCCAGGCGGCCCTGCACGTCGGCGCGGCGCAGGATGTCGATCTCTTCCTCCGGGAAATCCAGGGTCGCCTCGATCAGCATGCGCAGTTCGGTCAGCGACGCCAGCAGCGACTGGATCGCCTGCGAGAACTCGCCGGACAAGGACCGTACCGCGCTGCGCGCCGCGGTCTCGGTGCTGGCGTCGATCAGGTCGGCCACCGCCTCGGCCTGCGCCAGGTCCATCTTGTCATTGAGGAAAGCACGCTGGGTGAATTCGCCCGGGTGCGCCGGCCGCAGCCCGAGCGCCTGGCCGGCCTCGAGGCAACGGGCCAGCAGCAATTGCAGCACCACGGTGCCGCCGTGGGCCTGCAATTCCAGCACGTCTTCGCCGGTGAAGGAATGGGGCGCCGGGAAATGCAGTGCCAGTCCATGGTCTATCGCTTCACCCGCCGCATCCAGGAACGGCAGGTAGGTAGCCTCGCGGGCTTGCAGGCTGCGGCCGCATACGGCCGCAACAATCGGCGCCAGATCCGGGCCCGACACCCGAATGATGCCGACCGCACCCCGGCCCGGTGCGGTGGCGATGGCCACGATGGGATCCGCGGTCTGGGGCAACATGGCAGGTCAGGCCGCGCCGGTGCGGCCGGGGATCAGAATTTCGGCAGGTTGAACTGCGGCGGAACACCCATGCGTGTGTTGATCAGCCATTGCTGGGCAATCGACAACACGTTGTTGGTGATCCAGTACAGCACCAGGCCGGCCGGGAAGAAGAAGAACATCACCGAGAAGATCAGCGGCATGAACCACATCAGCTTGGCCTGCATCGGGTCCGGCGGTGCCGGGTTGAGCGCGGTCTGCAGCAAGGTGGTCAATGTCATGAAGATCGGCAGGATGAAATACGGATCCGGCGAGGACAGGTCATGGATCCACATCGCCCAGGGCGCATTGCGCATCTCGACGCTGGACAACAACACCCAGTACAAGGCAATGAAGACCGGAATCTGGATCATGATCGGGAAACAGCCGCCCATCGGGTTGACCTTTTCCTCGCGGTAGATCTTCATCATTTCCTGCTGCATCTGCTGCGGATTGTCCTTGAGGCGTTCGCGCATCTCGGTGATGCGCGGGCTGATCGCCTTCATCTTGGCCATGCTGCTGTAGGCCTTGGCGTTGAGCCAGTAGAACATGATCTTGAGCAGCAACACCAGGCCCATGATGGACCAGCCCCAGTTGCCCAGCACGCTGTGGATCTTGTCCAGCAGCCAGTACAGCGGCTTGGCCAGGATGGTCAGCCAGCCGTAGTCCTTGACCAGTTCCAGCCCCGGGGTCAGTGCTTCGAGCTTTTTCTCTTCCTGCGGACCGACGTACAGCGTTGCGTCGATCGACTTGGTCGCGCCGGGGGAAATCGGGTCGATCGGCGCGATCATCGTGGCGCGGTAGCAGCAGTCGGGCACCGGCGATCCGATGTCCACCGCATCCATGGAAATGCTGCGCTGCA
>JBFJZP010000681.1:0-2179 GCA_041622095.1 Burkholderiaceae bacterium
AAGGAAGGCGAAGACACCCAGGTGGTGCGCAAGTTGCTGCACAAGCACCGCATCGAGCGCGTGCTGATCGTCGACGAGCAGTTCCGCCTCAAGGGCATGATGACCGTCAACGATATCGAAAAAGCCAAGGCCTACCCGCTGGCCAGCAAGGACGACCAGGGTCGTCTGCGCGTCGGCGCGGCTGTCGGCACCGGTGCCGATACCGAAGACCGTGTTGCCGCGCTGGTGCATGCCGGCGTTGACGTGATCATCGTCGACACCGCTCACGGCCACTCCAGGGGCGTGATCGACCGGGTGCGCTGGGTCAAGCAGACCTTCCCGGAAGTCCAGGTGATCGGCGGCAACATCGCCACCGGCGCAGCGGCCAAGGCCCTGGCCGAAGCTGGCGCGGATGCGGTCAAGGTCGGTATCGGCCCGGGCTCGATCTGCACCACCCGTATCGTCGCCGGCGTCGGTGTGCCGCAGATTTCCGCCGTGGCCAATGTCGCCGCTGCACTGGCTGGTAGCGGTATTCCGCTGATCGCCGATGGCGGCATCCGCTTCTCCGGTGACCTGTCCAAGGCCATCGTCGCCGGGGCTTCCTGCGTGATGATAGGCTCGATGCTGGCCGGTACCGAAGAGGCACCGGGCGAAGTCGAGCTGTTCCAGGGCCGCTCCTACAAGGCCTACCGCGGCATGGGTTCGCTGGGTGCGATGGCGCAGGCCCAGGGCTCCTCGGACCGTTACTTCCAGGATTCTTCCGCCGGTGCCGAGAAGCTGGTGCCGGAAGGTATCGAAGGTCGCGTGCCGTACAAGGGCGCGATGGCGGCCATCGTGCATCAGCTGATGGGTGGCCTGCGTGCCTCCATGGGCTACACCGGTTGTGCGACGGTCGAAGAGATGCGCAGCAAGCCTGAGTTCGTGCGCATCACCGGTGCCGGCATGGCCGAGTCCCATGTACACGATGTACAGATCACCAAAGAAGCCCCGAATTATCGCGTGGGCTGATTGCTGATCAGTTGATATGAAACACGGGGCTGTCGCTGTTGTTTTACAGGGCAGCCCCGAGTCATTTGTGAATTCCGCTACGAGAGACGGCCATGTCCCATCCTGACATTCACGCCCACCGCATTCTGATTCTGGATTTCGGTTCCCAGTACACCCAGTTGATCGCCCGCCGCGTGCGCGAGATCGGCGTGTATTGCGAGTTGCACCCCTTCGATATGAGCGACGAAGACATTCGCGCCTTCGCCCCGCGCGGCATCATCCTCGCCGGTGGCCCGGAGTCGGTGCATGAGCTAGACAGCCCGCGTGCGCCGCACGCGGTATTCGACCTCGGTGTGCCGGTGCTGGGCATCTGCTACGGCATGCAGACCATGGCCGAGCAGCTCGGCGGCAAGGTCCAGGGCTCGGATATTCGCGAGTTCGGTTACGCCCGCGTCGACGTGGTCGGCAAGGCTCGCCTGCTCGACGGCATCGAAGACCATATCGATGACGACGGTGTGTTCGGCCTGGACGTGTGGATGAGCCACGGCGACAAGGTCACCAGCCTGCCGGAAGGTTTCCATATTCTCGCCAGCACCCCGAGCTGCCCGATTGCCGCCATGTGCGACGATCATCGCGGTTACTACGGCGTGCAGTTCCACCCGGAAGTGACCCATACCAAGCAGGGCGGTCGCATCCTGTCCCGCTTCGTCCTGGAAATCGCCGGCTGCCAGGCGCTGTGGACACCATCGAATATCGTCGAAGACGCCATCGCCAACGTGCGTGCCCAGGTTGGCAGCGCCAATGTGCTGCTCGGCCTGTCCGGCGGCGTGGATTCCTCGGTGGTCGCGGCGCTGCTGCACAAGGCCATCGGCGATCAGCTGACCTGCGTATTCGTCGACAACGGCCTGTTGCGCCTGCACGAAGGCGAGCAGGTGATGGCCATGTTCGCCGAGAACATGGGGGTCAAGGTGATTCGCGCCAACGCCGAAGAGCAGTTCCTCGGCAACCTGGCCGGCGAAGCCGATCCGGAGAAGAAGCGCAAGATCATCGGTCGCACCTTTATCGACGTGTTCGATGCCGAAGCCAGCAAGCTGGACAACATCAAGTTCCTCGCCCAGGGCACCATCTACCCGGACGTGATCGAGTCGGCCGGTGCCAAGACCGGCAAGGCCCACGTGATCAAGTCGCACCACAACGTCGGCGGCCTGCCCGA
>JBFJZP010000682.1:0-2178 GCA_041622095.1 Burkholderiaceae bacterium
CGGTCACGGTGACCGCCACCCGTTTCGCCGAAACGGCGCAATCCCTTCCGTTCGGCGTCAGCGTGATCACCGCCGACGACATCGCGCGATCGGGTGCCTCCACCGTCAACGAAGCGCTGATGAAGCTGCTTGGCGTGGTCGGCCGCCTGGATACGTCGGGCGGCAACAACTACAGCCTGGATTTGCGCGGCTTCGGCTCCACCGCCGGCAGCAACCAGGTGGTGATCGTCGACGGCCTGCGGCTGAACGAGGGCGACTTGTCCAGTGCCAACCTGGCCTCGATCCCGGTCGCGACGGTGCACAAGATCGAGATCCTGCGTGGCACCGGTGCGGTGTTGTACGGCGAAGGCGCCACCGGTGGCGTGATCGCCATCACGACCAAGGCCGGCATCGGTGCCGAGCGCAGCAACCAGGCCCAGGTCTACCTGGCCGGCGGCAGCAACGGGTTGCGCGAGAGCCGTACCACCGCCACGCTGGTGTCCGGCGGCTTTTCGTTCGACGCAGCGGTGAACGACCGCCAGAGCGACGGCCATCGCGACAACTTCGCGTCCTCGTCGAATGCGACCAAGTTCACCGGCCAGTGGAGCAACGACTGGTTGCGCCTGGGTGCCCGCGCCGGCCGCGATGCCAGCCACAGCGGATTGCCGGGCGCGTTGACCGCCGCGCAATATGCCAGCAACCCGAGGCAGGCGAATTCGCTGACCGAGTACGGCGCGGTCCAGAAATCCGACGCCGGCATCTTTGCCGAGGCCTTTCTCGGCGACTGGCAACTGGCGGCCGATGCGAACCAGCGCGACAAGGACTACGACTCCGTGACCTTCGGCTCGGCGTATGGTTATTCGGTCGACGCCGACAACTACAGCCTGCGTGCACGCCATGAGCGGCAGTTCGGCGCATTCGGCAATGCCTTTGTCGTCGGGTACGACAAGGGTTCCTGGGAGCGCACGATCACTGCGTCGGCGTTCACGCCGGTGGGCAGCAAGGCCAAGGCCGATACCGCCGCCTGGTACATCAAGGACGACGTGACGCTGGCATCGAGCGGCACCCGGTTCTCCGCCGGCTGGCGGACCGAGGAACTGGACAAGTCCGAGGCGACCTCGGCTACCGCGCTGAACCAGCGCCAGCATGCCTGGGAACTGGGCGTGAGCCAGCCGCTCGGCGCAGGTGTCACGGCTTACGGGCGCCTGGGACGCAGCTTCCGCCTGGCCAATGTCGATGAGTTCTCGTTCACCAACCCGAGCGTGGCACTGCAGCCGCAGACCTCGCGTGATCTGGAGCTGGGCGCGCGCTGGAAGGTGCAAGCCACGGCGCTCGAGGCGCGCTGGTATCGCAGCAAGCTGCGTAACGAGATCGGTTACGACCCGTCGGGCACCGGGCCCTACGGACCGTTCGGTGCCAACGTGAACTTCGACCCGACCCGGCGCCAGGGCCTGGAGTTGTCTTTGACGCAGGCGCTCAGCCCGACGCTGGACCTGCACCTGAACGCGGCCTGGCGCCAGGCCAAGTTCACCGAAGGCCGTTACGCCGGCAACGACGTGATGCTGGTGCCCAGGCGCACGATGGCGTTGCGCGCCGACTGGCGGCCGGCTCCGAACCACAGCCTGGTGGCGGGCGTGGTCTGGGTCTCGAGCCAGTCGCCGGACTTTGCCAACCTGTGCACGATCCCGTCGTATGCCACCGCCGATCTGCGTTATGCGTATACCTGGCGCAATGCGGAGTTTGCGCTGGGCGTCGCGAACCTGACCGATCAGAAGTACTACACGCAGGCTTTCGGCTGTAGCGCCGGCGTAACCACCAGCATCTATCCGGAAGCTGGCCGTACCATCACCGCTTCGGTATTGTTCAAGTTCTAGGAACCACGATGGACCACGATGTTTCGGTTGCGGCAGGCCTGGCGCCCCGTCGCATCGTGTGCCTGACGGAAGAGACCACCGAGTGGTTGTATCTGCTCGGCCAGCAGCACCGTATCGTTGGCATATCCGGTTATACGGTGCGGCCGCGCCAGGCGCGCCAGGAGAAACCCCGGGTCAGCGCGTTTCTGACTGCCAAGATCGACAAGATCCTGGCGCTGGAACCCGACTGCGTGTTCGGTTTCTCCGACCTGCAGGCGGATATCGCGTCGGCACTGGTCCGCCACGGTATCCAGGTGACGGTGTTCAACCAGCGCAGCGTCGCGCA
>JBFJZP010000683.1:0-2176 GCA_041622095.1 Burkholderiaceae bacterium
AGCTTTGCGATTCCGGGCACGGTGATCGGCGTGAGCTACATCATTGCGTTCAACGTGCCGCCGATCGAGCTCACCGGCACCGCTGCGATCCTGGTGATCTGCTTCGTGTTCCGCAACATGCCGGTCGGCGTGCGTTCGGGCATCGCGTCGTTGTCGCAGATCGAGAAGAGCCTTGACGAGGCCTCGCTGACGCTGGGCGCCAACTCCTGGAGCACGTTCCGGCGCATCACGTTGCCGCTGATCCGGCCGGCCATCCTGTCGGCGCTGGTGTACAGCTTCGTGCGCAGCATGACCGCCATCAGTGCGGTGATCTTCCTGGTCAGCGCGCGCCACGACATGGCCACCAGCTACATCATCGGTCGGGTCGAGAACAATGAATACGGCGTGGCGATTGCGTACTCCACGGTGCTGATCGTCGTCATGCTGGCGGCGATCGGTATCTTCCAGTGGCTGGTCGGGCAGCGCAAACTCGGTCGGCGCAGCGGCCGGCAGGAACCAACGATGATTGCAGGAGGCGCATGAACACCAGCCAAACCACCACCGATTCGCGCAAGGGGCCGGCCCGGGTTGTCTTCGACAAGGTCACCAAGCGCTACGGCAGCAGCACGATCGCGGCGGTGGACCAGGTCTCGCTCGATTTCCCGGCCGGCAAGCTGGTCACGTTGCTCGGGCCGTCCGGTTGCGGCAAGACCACCACGCTGCGCATGATTGCCGGCCTGGAGATGGCCACCAGCGGGCGTATCCTGATCGGCGACGACGACGTCACCAAATTGCCGGCCACGGCGCGCGACGTCTCGATGGTGTTCCAGTCGTATGCCTTGTTCCCGCACATGACGGTGCTGGAGAACGTCAGCTACGGCCTGAAGATGTCCGGGTTTGCCAAGGACGTGATTGTTCCCAAGGCCACCGATGTGCTCAAGCAGCTTGGCCTGGACAAACTCGCGGCGCGGTATCCGAACGAACTCTCCGGTGGCCAGCAGCAGCGGGTCGCGGTGGCGCGCGCCATCGTGCTCGAGCCGCGGGTGCTGCTGTTCGACGAGCCCTTGTCCAACCTGGATGCCAAGCTGCGCCGTTACGTGCGCCAGGAGATCCGCGACCTGCAGCAATCGCTGGGCTTGACCGTGGTTTATGTGACGCACGACCAGGAGGAGGCGCTGGCGGTGTCCGACACCATCGTCGTCATGAACAATGCGGTGATCGCCCAGACCGGCACGCCGCGCGAACTGCACGACCTGCCGCAGACCCGCTTTGTCGCCGACTTCATCGGCGAGGCCAATGTATTGCCCTGCGAGCTGGTGTCTGCCGGCAGCGCCGATCAACCGGCGATGGTGAAACTCGGCGGCCTGACGCTGCAGACCAATCCCAGCGCCGGAACCGATTCCAAGCGCCATGTGGCGGTGCGCCCGAACCGGGTGTCGCTGCAGCCGGCAGGCAGCCCCGATACCCTGGAGGCGACGGTGCTCAAGGCCACTTACGTCGGCGAGCAGATGGAATACATCGTGCAGACCGCCTTGGGTGACCTGTTCGTCACCTCCACCGACACCGACAACCCGATTGCCGCCGGCAGCAACGTCGCCCTGGGTTTCGGCGTCGGGGATGTGGTGTTGCTGCGCGACTGATCCGGTTTTTCCGGTGGCATCGCGCGATCGGAAGCTTCGGTCATGCGGATGGCGCCGCGCAGGTTCAAACCAGCGGTGTGCCGAACAAGTCCTGCATTTGCCCCGCCAGCGCCGCGTTGCTGGCCAGGATCGGGCCGCCGTTGGCGATGCCGCCCGGGGCCCAGAAGTTGTTGACATGGCCACCCGCCTCGGTGATCAGCAGCAGCGAGCCGGCCACATCCCAGGAGTTGATGTGCGCTTCGGCATATGCCTCGATACGGCCGGCGGCGACATAGGCCAGGCCCAATGCACCGGAACCGGCCCGGCGCACCGCGCAGCCGGCATGGGCGGCGGCGCCGACCATGTCCAGATAGGTCTGCACCGGTATACGCGGCGACCAGCCGATCTCCACCGTGCTGGCGGTGAGCTCCTTGACCGCGCTGACCTGCATGCGCTGGCCGTTGAGCCACGCGCCCTGGCCACGCTGGGCGATGAAGAGCTCGTCCTGGTTCGGCTCATAAAGCGCACCGGCCTCGAGCCGGCCGTCGACCATCAGGCCCAGCGATATGCAGTAGTGC
>JBFJZP010000684.1:0-2170 GCA_041622095.1 Burkholderiaceae bacterium
CAGGACGCGACGGTGTTGCTGGCCGCAGACATTGCTTAGTATCGATTTTTACTTTCTACTTTCATTCGAACTCTTGCAAGGGAATCATCATGGCGACGCAACAACACGACAACTTCATCAATGGCCAATGGGTGGCTGGCGGCAGCTACAGCCCGAACGTCAATCCATCGAACACGGCCGACGTGCTGGGTGACTACACCCAGGCCGACGCGGCGCAGATGGAGCAGGCGGTGCAGGCTGCGCGCGCGGCGTTCCCGGCCTGGTCGACTTCCGGCATACAGGCGCGCGCCGATGCGCTGGACAAGATCGGCAACGAGATCCTGGCCCGGCGCGAGGAACTGGGCACCTTGTTGTCCCGTGAAGAAGGCAAGACCCGACCCGAAGGTATTGGCGAGGCCGCACGTGCCGGCAACATCTTCAAGTTCTTCGCCGGCGAATGCCTGCGCCTGGCCGGTGAAAGCGTCGCTTCGGTGCGCCCCGGCATCGGAGTCGAGGTCACGCGCGAACCCCTGGGTGTGATCGGCCTGATCACGCCGTGGAACTTCCCGATCGCGATTCCGGCCTGGAAGATCGCGCCTGCCCTGGCCTATGGCAACTGCGTCGTGATCAAGCCGGCCGATCTGGTGCCGGGCTGCGCCTGGGCGCTGGCCGACATCATCAGCCGCAGCGGCATTCCGGCCGGTGTGTTCAACCTGGTCATGGGGCGCGGCAGCGTGGTCGGCGATGTGCTGGTCAACCACCCTGGCATCGACGCGATCAGCTTCACCGGCTCGCAGCAGGTGGGCGGCCGCATCGCGCAGCAGTGCGCGGTGAACCTGAAAAAGGTGCAGCTCGAGATGGGCGGCAAGAATCCGCAGGTCGTGCTGGACGATGCCGACCTGGCCCAGGCGGTCGAATTGTCGGTGCAGAGCGCCTTCTTCTCCACCGGCCAGCGTTGCACTGCTTCGAGCCGGCTGATCGTCACCGAGGGCATTTATCCGAAGTTCATCGAGGACATGCAGGCGCGCATGGCGGCGCTCAAGGTGGGTGATGCCTTGCAGGCCGGAATCGACATCGGACCGGTGTCGTCGAAGTCGCAACTTGTACAGGATTTCGACTATGTCGCGATCGCGCAGAAAGAAGGTGCCAAGCGGCTGATCGGCGGCGAGCCGCTCAAGCGCGATACCGAAGGCTTCTACATGGCACCGGCGCTGTTCACCGACACGACGTCCGCGATGCGCATCAACCGCGAGGAAGTGTTCGGCCCGGTGGCCAGCATCATTCGCGTCAAGGACTACGAGGCCGCGCTGGCCGAGGCGAACAACACGCCGTTCGGCCTGTCGGCCGGTATCGCCACCACCTCGCTGAAATACGCAACCCATTTCAAGCGCCACAGCCAGGCCGGCATGGTGATGGTCAACCTGCCGACCGCCGGGGTCGACTACCACGTGCCGTTCGGCGGGCGCAAGGGATCGAGTTACGGCTCCCGCGAGCAAGGCCGTTACGCCCAGGAGTTCTTCACCACGGTCAAGACCGCCTACACGCTGGCCTGATGCCGGCCGGGCTGCCGGCGGTCTTGTCGACCCCGCGCAGCCCGCAACCCTATTTCCTTGCCTGATCGCCGATGTCCACCGCAATATCCCCTTCGCCTGCGCCACACCGCATCGCCATGCATGTGGCCGACAACGTGGCCATCGTCGCCAACGACGGTGGCCTGCCGGCCGGCACCGTGTTTGCCGACGGCCTGACCTTGCTGGAGAAGGTGCCGCAAGGCCACAAGGTCAGCCTGGTGGACATCGCCAGTGGTGCGCCGGTGCGGCGCTACAACGTCGTGATCGGCAATGCACTGCGCGACATCCCTGCGGGCAGCGAGGTCGTGATCTCGAACTTCTGGCTGTGGCGCGTGGGAGTCGGTCCTCAGAACGGCTTCGAAGCCACCAACTGCGCCGGTCGGATCCTCTTGGAGATCGTGCTGAGCAACAACGGCGGGGCGACGAGCTTCCCGATCTCGTTCACGGACTGCGCCGACGTGTGGATCCACTGGTGCAGGCTGACCGCCGAGTAAAGCTGCGTACAGCGATCTCGCAGCAACGAGAAAAACCGGCACGAGCAGCGCAGAAACTGCGATGCCTGCTTAAAGCAGTCCGTAAACCAGAATCGGGCGACGCACGCGGCCGGCAAAGCGCCCGGC
>JBFJZP010000685.1:0-2164 GCA_041622095.1 Burkholderiaceae bacterium
ACGCGGCCGCGTGCTGGGTGAACATGTCGGGCTGAGCTTCTACACCATCGGCCAGCGCCAGGGGCTGGGCATCGGCGGCGTGCGCGAAAAAGGCGCGCAGCGTGGTGGCGGCGAACATGCGCCCTGGTTTGTCGCGCGCAAGGACCTTGCGCACAACACCTTGTGGGTGGTGCAAGGGCATGGCCACCCCTGGTTGCAATACCGGCAGCTGCATGCCGCCGATGCGAGCTGGGTCGGCGGCCGGCCGCCACCGGCGGGGGCATTGGCGTCGAAGGCGCGTTACCGGCAGAGCGATGCGGCGTGCCAGCTGGTGTCGGATGCCGCGGCGCCGGACAGCGCCTTCGCACTGTCGTTCGCGGATGCCCAATGGGCGGTCACGCCGGGGCAGTCGGCGGTGTTGTACGACGGTGAGGTGTGCCTGGGCGGTGGCGTGATCGACACCGCCGAGCAGGCGCCGGCCTGAGCCCCCGGCGCTGCAGCTGCGCGATTTAGAACGGAATGTCGTCGTCCATGTCGTCGAAGCCGCTCGACGGCCGTCCGCCGCTGGTTGCTGCCGGGGTCTGCTGGCGCGGCGCCGGGCGGGCTGCCGGTGCACTGGGGCGTGGTGCGTAGCCTTCGCTTTCGCCACCGGGTTCCCCCATGCCTTCGCGGCCGCCGAGCATCTGCATTTCGTTCGCGATGATGTCGGTGGCGTATTTCTCGACGCCATCCTTGTCGGTGTACTTGCGGGTCTTGAGGCGACCTTCGACGTAGACCGAGCGGCCTTTTTTCAGGTATTGACCGACGATTTCAGCCAGCTTGCCGAAGAAGGTCACCCGGTGCCACTCGGTCTCCTCGACCATGTTGCCGTCCTTGCCCTTGTACTTGCTGCTGGTGGCAATGGCGATATTGGCCACCGGGTCGCCGCTGGGCAGGTAACGGATTTCGGGGTCGCGGCCAAGGTTGCCGACCAGAATGACTTTGTTGACGGATGCCATGTTTGTTCTCCTGTGACGTTGACGGGATTATCGGCGCAACGACGGCGCGTGGCACGACGGCGGGGACTCGGCGTCCTCATGTTTCGGTATTCGCGCTGGTGCATGCCCATGCCCGCTCGCAGTCCCGGGGGGCATGGCCGGTGTTACGGTCCGCCATGGCTTGCCACGCCCGTTGTCCGAGACCGGCAGCGTCCTGCCCTGGAGCATCCCATAATGGAGAGGGCCGCAACACGGTGAAATTGCCAGCTTCAGCTGCTGACAAAGACTGCCGCTTTCCTTCAGGAATCCGTTTGATGACCCACACCCGAAAAAAAGTCCTCTTCATCTCCGCCGACCAGTGGCGCGCCGAATGCCTGTCCGCGGTCGGCCACCCGGTCGTCAAAACGCCGCATCTCGACGCGCTCGCGGCCGACGGCGTGTTGTTCAAGCGGCATTTCACGGTGACCGCGCCTTGCGGCCCGGCGCGCTCCAGCCTGCAGACCGGCTTGTATCTGATGAACCACCGCTCCGGCCGCAACGGCACGCCGCTCGATGCACGCCACACCAACATCGCACAGGAGGTGCGCAAGGCCGGCATCGATCCGATGTTGTTCGGCTATACCGACACCTCCGCCGACCCGCGCGGCCTGGACCCGCAGGACCCGGCGCTGCGCACCTTCGAAGGGCCGCTGCCGGGTTACCACATCGGGCTGCTTTTCCCGGACTACATGGCCGCCTGGATGAACGATCTGCGCGCCAAGGGCTACCGTTTCGAAGGCCGGCACGATGTCTACCAGCCGCGCCCGGGTTTCGACAAGCCGGCCGATCGCGGGCACCGCTTCATCCCGACGCTGTACAAGGCAGAAGACAGCGACACCAGCTTCATGGCCGAGCGGGTCATCGAATGGCTGGGCGACCATCGCCAGGACGACTGGTTCATGCACTGCGTGTTCCTGCGCCCGCATCCGCCGGTGATTGCGCCGGAGCCCTACAACGCCTTGTACGATCCGGCCGACGTGTCGCTGCCGCAACGCAAGATGACGCCGGCCGACGAGGCAGCGCAGCACCCGCTTCTGGCGCAATGGATGGAGTCGTTCGCGCGGCCGAACCATTACGACGAACACAATCCGAACCACCTGGTCGACATGCCGGAGCTGGAACTGCGCCAGATGCGTGCCTGTTACTACGGCATGATCAACGAGGTCGAC
>JBFJZP010000686.1:0-2161 GCA_041622095.1 Burkholderiaceae bacterium
TAGAGGTAGTACTGGTCGCTCGGGTAGGAGGTCTTGTGCGGCGGCACGCTGGCCTCGAAGGCGGCGCCCTGGCGCTCCAGCCAGGCCAGCTGCGCGCAGCTGCGTTCGCAGAAGTCGCGCAGGGTCGCGGCGCAGACCGCCTCGCCGACTTCCTGGCGCAGGTAGGCGACCATCGCATCGGCGCTGTCGCTGTAACCGGCCTGTTGCTGGTAGGGGGTGCCGCCGCCGGCATACACCACGCCGCCGCTGAGCGCGGTGGCGCCGCCGCCGGCGAAGCGCTCCAGGGCCAGCACCGACAGGCCGCGGTCGCTTGCCTCGATGGCCGCGCAGACTCCGGCGCCGCCGAAGCCGACCACCAGCAACTCGGCGCACTCGTCCCAGCCGAGCGACTCGGCAGCGCTCACCCGCAGGGGGGCAAGCGCCTCTGTCGCCGTCATGCCGCGCGCCTCAACCGGCTACCGCGAGGGTCGGCGCCGGTGCGGTGGTGGTGTAGCCGCCATCCAGGTAGACCAGCGGGCTGATTTCGGCGCCGTTGTGAATCTGCTGGATACGGCCGATGAAGATGCTGTGGGTGCCGTAGCTGAACTTGCCGTCCTGACGGCAGAGGATCGCCGACTGGGCATCGCCCAGGTAGGGAATGCCGTCCTCGCTGCTCAGCCAGTTGCCGCGCTGGAAGCGCGCCTCGCCCTTGATCGGGCCGCTGCACAGGTGCGACAGCTCTTCCTGCTCAAGGCCGAGAATGTTCACGCAGAAGTCCGCGCCGGCATCCAGCACCGCGTGCAGCGAGGCGGTCTGGTTGACGCAGATCAGCAGCGACGGCGGCTCGGTGGACAGCGAGTCGACCGCGGTGGCGGACATGGCGAAACGCTCGGTGCCGTTGCTGGTGGTGATGATGGTCACCGACTTGGCCAGACGGCGCATGGCCTGGAGCATTTCGGTTTTCAGATCGACTGGGTTCATCGCACGGCCCTCTTGTTGTGCACGGCTGCTGGTGCATGGCGTGTGATGGATTCTTGCAACGGCTTGGCCCGGTAACATCGTCCGAGGGGACTAGTCGCGCTTCGGCGTTGCCGGCTGGAGGGAGGGGTGCTTGCCGCGGGGAGGAACGGCGCCGCGCATATGGTCCGTTTGAGGGATGTTGGCCCTTGGCACTGTTGTTTGAATGCCCGCGTAGGGTGGGCCGCCGTTGCATCGGGCGATCCGCCACCGCTGAACGCGCGCCCCGGCGGACGGGGCGAACAGAGGAGAACAACAAGATGCTCGACCAAGAGCTGATTCGCCAACGTCTGATCCAACGTGCCCGCGAGCTGGTGCCGCTGTTGCGCGAGCGCGCGCCGCAGGCCGCCGCGCTCGGCCAGTTGCCGGAGGAGACCCTCCGCGATTTCCAGGAGGCCGGCTTCTTCCGCATCCTCCAACCGGCCCGCTGGGAAGGCTACGAGCTGGAGCCCAAGGATTTCTTCGAGGTGCAGATGACGCTCGCCGAGGGTTGCATGTCCTCGGCCTGGGTACTCGGCGTGGTGGCCATTCACAACTGGCAGCTGGCGCTGTTCGACGACCGCGCCGCGCAGGACGTCTGGGGCCAGGACTCTAGCGTGCTGATTTCCTCTTCCTATATGCCGGTGGGCAAGGTCGAGCGGGTCGAGGGCGGTTTCCGCCTGAGCGGTCGCTGGGGTTTCTCCTCCGGCAGCAAGCACTGCGACTGGGTGTTCCTCGGCGCAATGGTGCCGCCAGCCGAGGCGGGCGGGGCGCCGGATTACCGGACCTTCCTGGTGCCGCGCAGGGACTACCAGATTCTCGACAACTGGAACGTCATGGGCCTGGAAGCCACCGGCTCCCACGACATCCTGGTGGAGAACGCCCTGGTGCCCGAGTACCGCACCCACCGCGCGCTGGATGGTTTCATGCAGAACAGCCCAGGCAACGCGGTCAATACCGCGCCGCTGTTCCGCCTGCCGTTCGGCCAGATCTTCGTGCGCGCCGTGTCGTCCTCGGCGATCGGCGCCTTGCAGGGCGCGGTGGATCAGTTCGTCGCGCACAACCGCGCGCGGGTTGGGGTCAACGACGGGCGCAAGATGGTCCAGGATCCGGCGGCGCAGAGCGCCTTGGCCAATGCCATGGTCTGTGTCGACGAGTGCAAGACAGTGCTCTACCGCAACTTCGA
>JBFJZP010000687.1:0-2160 GCA_041622095.1 Burkholderiaceae bacterium
CCTGCCCCTTGCCGTCGCCGCCGAGGATGGCCACCAGCTTGCGTTCCGCGCCCAGGCCGTCCAGTGCGGCCACGGTGGCGCCCACGTTCGTGCCCTTGCTGTCGTCGAAGTACTCGACCTCGTTCAGGATGCCGACCGACTCCACCCGGTGGGGCTCACCCCGGTATTCACGCAGGCCATACAGCAGCGGCGCCAGCGCACAGCCGGCGGCAGCCGCCAGTGCCAGTGCGGTCAATGCGTTGACGGCGTTGTGCCGGCCGCGGATGCGCAGTGCTTCGGCCGGCATCAGGCGCTGCATATGCAGTTCTTCCGCCGCCTGGCCCTTGCGGATCTTGATCGTCGGGTCGAGTTCCTGGGCCCGCACCAGCCAGACCATGCCATGCACCTGCTCCAGCCCGAATTCGCCCGGCAGCTGCGGCAAGCCGGCGCCCACGGTGGTGCTGGTCCGCGTCGGGCGGCCCTTGGCCGGCGCCGGCAACATTGCCATGACCTGCGGGTCGTCGCGGTTGAGCACCATCAAGGCCTGCGAGCCGAAGACCCGGGACTTGGCTTTTGCATAGGCGGCCATGTCGCCATGCCAGTCCAGGTGGTCCTGGCTCAGATTGAGCACGCAGGCGGCAGTGGGTTCGAACGGGCTGGCAGCCATCGCGTCGCCCGCCATCGCCGGCGGAGCCATGTCGGCCAGCTGAAAGCTGGACAACTCCAGCACCCAGACCTGCGGCAGGTTCTGCTGGTCGAGGCGTTCGCGCAAGGTGTCGAGCAGCGTCGGGCCGATGTTGCCTGCCAGTGCCACCGTCTTGCCGGCGCGTTCCATCAGTTGCGCGGTCAGCGACGCCACGGTGGTCTTGCCATTGGTGCCGGTGATCGCCAGGATCTCGGGTGCGTATCCGTCGGCGGTCTTGCATTCGGCCAGCGCCTGGGCGAACAGGTCGAGTTCACCCCATACCGGGATCCGGCTTTCGCGTGCCGCGTCGGTCAACGCAGCGACCTGGGCCGGGCTCAGGCCCGGGCTCTTGAGCACCAGCGCCGGCTGCACCTGCGCGAGCAGCGCGGCATCCGGCGTGGCACGGATGAACCGGGCCGCGGGAAACTCCGCGGCCAGGCGCTCGCGCTGCGGCGGATCGGCGCGGGTGTCGGTCACCGTCACCGTGGCGCCGGCACGCGCGCACCAGCGCGCCATCGCCAGGCCGGACGCACCCAGGCCCAGGATCAGCACGATGGTGTCTTGCAGATTCACCATTGCCTCAACGCAGCTTCAGGGTGGACAAGCCCACCAGGCACAACAACATCGTGATGATCCAGAAGCGGACCACCACCTGGGATTCTTTCCAGCCGGTCTTCTCGAAATGGTGGTGCAGCGGCGCCATCTTGAGCAGGCGCCGGCCTTCGCCATAACGGCGCCGGGTGTACTTGAAATACGTCACCTGGGCCATCACCGAGATCGCCTCGACGACGAAGATGCCGCCCATGATCGCGAGCACGATCTCCTGGCGCACGATCACCGCAATCGTGCCCAGCGCGCCGCCCAGGGCGAGCGCACCGACGTCGCCCATGAAGACCTGGGCCGGATGGGTGTTGAACCAGAGGAAGGCCAGGCCGGCGCCGGCCATCGCGGCGCAGAAGATCAGCAGTTCGCCGGATCCGGGAATATGCGGGAACAGCAGGTACTTGGAGAACACCGCGCTGCCGGTGACATAGGCGAACACGCCTAGCGCCGAGCCGACCATGACCACCGGCATGATGGCCAGGCCGTCCAGGCCGTCGGTCAGGTTGACCGCGTTGCTCGAGCCGACAATCACCAGGTAGGTCAACACGACAAAACCCAGCACACCGAGCGGGTAGCTGATTTCCTTGAAGAACGGCAGCAACAGGCCGGCCTTGGGCGGCAGGCTCAGGTCGAAGCCGGACTGCACCCAGCGCAGGAACAACTCGAATACGCGCATGTTCGAGTTCTCGGAGATGCTGAACACCAGGTACAACGCAGCGACCAGGCCGATCACCGACTGCCACATGTACTTTTCGCGTGAGCGCATGCCTTCCGGGTTCTTGTCCACCACCTTGCGCCAGTCGTCGACCCAGCCGATCGCGCCGAATCCCAGCGTGACCAGCAACACGATCCAGACGAAGCGATTGGACAAGTCCATCCACAGGAGCGTCGAG
>JBFJZP010000688.1:0-2157 GCA_041622095.1 Burkholderiaceae bacterium
ATCGCCAGCTACCTGGGTGTGGCACATGAAACCGTCAGCCGCTCTTTCACGTCGCTGACGAACCTGGGACTGGTCAGTGTGGACAACCGGGAAGTCGAGATCCTCGACATGGGTGGACTGCAGACCTTTTCCTGCGGTACCCGCAGACAGGTTGACGACGGCCAGCGCGTGTCTGGCGCTGGCGGCCGGGCGGCGCCATCGCGTTGCGCCGTTGCGCTGGCCGCCTGACACGCGACATCATCAGGCCCGGCCGTGATGCGCGAAGCCCTGATTCGAAAGACCGCAGCCGACTGGCAACTGCGACCCAACCTGCCGGATCTGGCGGCAGAGCGAAGCGCTTTTTCCTGGGATCGGGTGGGTGCGCAATTGCGCGCTGATTCGGCGCGGGGCGGCGCGGACCCCGCCGATTTCAACATCGCCCGGATGGCAGTGGATCGCCATGCCGAGGGTCCACATGCCGACCATGTGGCGCTGCGATTTCTCACGGGATCGGGGGAAGTCCACGATGTGTCCTACGCTCGACTGCGCCAGTTGACCGATCGTTTTGCCGATGCGCTGCACCGGATGGGTGTCGGCAAGGGAGATCGCGTCTTTGTGCTGGCAGGGCGCATTGCGCCGCTGTATGTTGCCGTGCTGGGAAGCCTGAAGAACGGTAGTGTGGTCACCCCCTTGTTTTCGGCGTTCGGACCGGAGCCTATCGCCACCCGGGTCAATATTGCACAGGCACAGGTGCTGGTGACCACCGAATCGCTTTACCGGCGCAAGATCGAAAAGGTCCGCGCCAGTTTGCCGTCCTTGAAACACGTCATCGTGATCGGTGAGGGCGGCGCCCCGATCGACGGAACGCTCGACTATGCGCAGTGGATGGCGCAGGCAACCGATATGGCGCCAAAGGTGGTCACGTCGGCGGATGACGTGGCATTGCTGCACTTCACCAGCGGTACGACCGGAACACCCAAGGGGGCCATCCATGTGCACGATGCCGCGCGGACCCACTACGTCACCGGACAATATGCACTGGACTTGCATCCGCAGGACATCTTCTGGTGCACTGCCGACCCGGGCTGGGTCACCGGGACCTCGTACGGCATCATTGCGCCGCTGCTCCATGGCGTGACCAGCATCATCGACGAAGGTGAATTCGATGCGGAACGCTGGTACCGCATCCTGCAGGAGCAACAGGTCTCGGTCTGGTACACCGCGCCAACCGCGATCCGCATGTTGATGAAGGCCGGGCCGGAACTGGCGCGCAAGTACGCGCATCCACAACTGCGCCTGATTGCCAGCGTCGGCGAACCGCTGAACCCTGAAGCCGTGTGGTGGGGCAAGGAGGTGCTGGGCCTGCCGATCCACGACAACTGGTGGCAGACCGAGACCGGCGGCATCATGATCGCCAACCTGCCGTCGCTCGATATCAAGCCGGGCTCGATGGGCAAGCCCTTGCCGGGTGTCGAGGCGGTGATCGTGCGCCAGGGGCCACAAGGTGCGATCGAGGTCATCGACGAGCCGGACATGGAAGGCGAACTGGCCTTGCGCACCGGCTGGCCGGCGTTGTTCCGTGGCTACCTGGACCAGGAGGCGCGTTACCGCAAGTGTTTCAGCGGCGACCTGTACCTCACCGGCGACCTGGCGCGGCGCGATACCGACGGGTATTTCTGGTTCGTCGGCCGCGCCGATGACGTCATCAAGTCTTCCGGCCACCTGATCGGGCCGTTCGAAGTCGAGAGCGCGTTGATGGAGCATCCGGCGGTGGCGGAGGCCGGTGTCATCGGCAAGCCCGACCCGATGGCCGGCGAGATCGTCAAGGCCTTCGTCTCGCTCAAGCCCGGTTTCGAGGCCGGCGAGCCGCTGCGGCTGGAACTGATCGGCCATGCGCGCAAGCGCCTGGGCGCGGCGGTGGCGCCCAAGGAGATCGGCTTCCTGCCCACGTTGCCGCGCACCCGCAGCGGCAAGATCATGCGCCGGCTGCTCAAGGCGCGCGAACTCGGCCTGCCCGAGGGCGACACCTCGACGCTGGAGGCCGGGGCGTGAAGGCCGGCAAGGCCACCGTGTGGCCGGCGCCGCCCCGGGGTGCGGATTCCACTGTCGATGTGCCGCAGCCACCGACCGGCCCGGTGCCGTTCGACCGCGAACATGCGCTGCAGTTGCTGGCCGGCA
>JBFJZP010000689.1:0-2152 GCA_041622095.1 Burkholderiaceae bacterium
AACGCCTCGGTGACCTTCTCGGGAGTTGCGCCGCCGCCCACGTCCAGGAAGTTCGCCGGCTCGGCGCCGTAGAGCTTGATCGTGTCCATCGTGGCCATCGCCAGGCCGGCGCCGTTGACCAGGCAACCGATGGTGCCGTCCAGGCTGATGTAGGCCAGGTCGAACTTGCTGGCCTCGACCTCGGCCGGGTCCTCTTCGTCCAGGTCGCGGTAGGCCACGATCTCCGGCTGGCGGAACAAGGCATTCGAATCGAAATTGAACTTGGCGTCCAGCGCCTTGATGCCGCCGTTGCCTTCCAGGATCAGTGGATTGATCTCGACCAGCGAGGCGTCGGTATCCATATAGCACTGGTAGAGCTTCTGCAGGACATCGACGCACTGGGCGGTGGAGCCGGCCGGCACGCCGATGCCGTTGGCCAGCTCCTGGGCCTGGGCCTGGGACAGGCCGGTGGCCGGATCGACGAAGACCTTGAGGATCTTCTCGGGCGTGGCATGCGCCACTTCCTCGATGTCCATGCCGCCTTCGGAAGACGCCATCACGGCGATCTTCTGCGAGGCGCGGTCGGTCACGACGGATACGTAGTATTCTTTCTTGATGTCCGCGCCGTCCTCGATCAGCAAGCGACGAACCTTCTGGCCCGTCGGGCCGGTCTGGTGCGTGACCAGTTGCATGCCGAGGATTTCGCCGGCCAGGCTCTTGACCTCGTCGATCGAACGGGCCAGCTTGACGCCGCCACCCTTGCCGCGTCCGCCAGCATGAATCTGGGCCTTGACAACCCAGACCGGGCCGCCGAGCTTTTGCGCCGCTTCGACCGCTTCCTGGACTGTGAACGCCGCAATGCCGCGCGGCACCGGGACTCCGAATTTGCGCAAGATTTCCTTGCCTTGGTACTCGTGAATCTTCATGAGGTCTCTCTCGGGATAGGAACAAAACCACTGCACCCGGGAATGCGCACAAACCCAGCCGGTAGCGGACACCGAAGTCCTCGAATGTATCATGCTGCAATGCGGCAACCGCTGCGTGTTTTACGTATTCGGCACCGTAGCCGCCGCAAATGAAAGGACCTGACCATGGCAAAAATATTCATTGACGGCGAAGCCGGCACCACCGGACTGCAGATCCGCGAGCGTCTGCAGACCATGCCCGGGATCGAGCTGGTCAGCATCGAACCGCACCTGCGCAAGGACGCACAGGCCAAGCGGGCGCTGATGGAACAAGTCGACCTGGTCATCCTGTGCCTGCATGACGATGCGGCGCGTGAATCGGTCGCGATGATCGACGAGCTGGCCCGCAGCAGCGGCAAACCCGGCCCGCGCATCATCGACGCGTCGACCGCCCACCGCACCGCACCCGATTGGGTGTTCGGCTTCCCCGAGTTGACCGCCGGCCAGCAGGCCAAGGTGGCCGCCGCGCAACGGGTCAGCAACCCGGGTTGTTACGCCACCGGGGCGATCGCGCTGATCCGTCCGCTGATCGACGCCGGCCTGCTGCCCAAGGACTTCCCGCTGTCGCTCCCGTCGGTCAGCGGTTATTCCGGTGGCGGTCGCAGCATGATCGAAGCCTACGAGGCAGGCACCGCACCGGCGTTCGAGGTCTACGCACTGGGGCTCAAGCACAAGCATGTGCCGGAAATCATGCGCCATACCGGTTTGAGCCGGCGCCCGCTGTTCATCCCGGCGGTGGGCAACTTCCGCCAGGGCATGCTGGTGCAGATGCCGCTGCATCTGGACGACCTGCCCGGCAAGCCGAGCGCCCGGGATCTGCATGACGCGCTGGCCAAACACTACCAGGGCAGCGAATGGGTCACGGTCGAGCCGGCCACCCCGGACGGCAAGCTCGATGCGCTGGCGCTGGTCGACACCAACAAGCTGGAGTTACGCGTCTTTGCCAACGATGCCGCACAGGACGGCTTCGGCCATGCGGTACTGATCGCACGACTGGACAACCTGGGCAAGGGCGCCAGCGGCGCCGCGGTGCAAAACCTCAAGCTGATGCTCAGTCTCTGAGCGGCTTGGCGGTCAGTCTGCGTCTTCGGCCACTTCCGGCCAGTCGCCGGCACCGGCTACGACGCGCCGGATGATGTCGCCGGAAAACCCGCGCCCGGCCAGATAACGCATCTGGCGGGCACGCTCCGCCGCGTCGGGCACAGCGG
>JBFJZP010000690.1:0-2146 GCA_041622095.1 Burkholderiaceae bacterium
GGCAAACAGGCTCCGATCGTCGGCAATGGCGATGTGTTGATCGCGGCCATCACCAGTTGCACCAACACGTCGAACCCCAGTGTGCTGCTGGCAGCCGGCCTGCTGGCCAAGAAGGCGGTCGAGGCCGGGCTCAAGGTCCAGCCGCATATCAAGACCTCGCTGGCGCCCGGCTCGCGCATCGTCACCGAATACCTGACCGAGACCGGTTTGATGCCGTACCTGGAAAAGCTCGGCTTTGCGCTGGCCGGCTATGGTTGCACCACCTGTATCGGCAACTCCGGCGATCTGACGCCGGAGCTCAATGCGGTGATCAACGAACAGAACCTGGTCTGTGCCGCGGTGTTGTCGGGCAACCACAACTTCGAGGCGCGCATCCATCCGAACATCAAGGCCAACTTCCTGGCCAGCCCGCCATTGGTGGTGGCGTATGCGATTGCCGGCACGGTGCGGCGCGACCTGATGACCGAACCGGTCGGCCAGGGCAAGGGCGGGCGTGATGTCTATCTCGGCGACATCTGGCCGAGCAGCGACGAAATCCATGCCTTGCTGAAATACGCGATGAAGGGCAAGGCGTTCCGCGACAACTACGGCAAGGTCAAGACCGATCCCGGCGCCTTGTGGGGCAAGATCAAGGGCGTGTCCGGCCAGGCCTATGACTGGCCGCGCAGCACCTACATTGCCGAGCCGCCGTTCTTCGAGAAGTTCGACATGATCCTGCCCAAGGCGCAGGCAGCGGTGTCGGTGCAGGGCGCCCGCATCATGGCCTTGTTCGGCGACTCGATCACCACCGACCATATCTCGCCGGCCGGCTCGATCAAGCAGTCCTCCCCGGCCGGCCAGTGGCTGGAGAAACATGGCGTCATGAAGGCCGACTTCAACTCCTACGGCGCGCGCCGCGGCAACCACGACGTGATGATGCGCGGCACCTTTGCCAACGTGCGCATCAAGAACCTGATGATTCCTGCCGCCGTGGACGGCACCCGGGAAGAGGGCGGCATGACGCTGTACCAGCCCGGCGGCGTGCACATGCCGATCTTCGATGCGGCGCACAAGTACATGGAGGCCGGCGTGCCGACGGTGATTTTTGCCGGCGAGGAGTACGGCACCGGATCGAGCCGCGACTGGGCCGCCAAGGGCACGCAGCTGCTGGGCATCCGCGCGGTGATTGCGCGCAGCTTCGAGCGTATTCACCGCAGCAACCTGGTCGGCATGGGTGTGTTGCCGCTGCAGTTCAAGGGCAAGGATTCCTGGGAGTCGCTTGGCCTCAAGGGTGACGAGACGGTCGAGGTCTGGCCGGATCCGGCGCTGACGCCGCAAAGCGACGCCAAGGTGGTGATCACCGACCCGAAGGGCAAGCGCCGCGAGCTCACCGTGACACTGCGCATCGACACGCCGATCGAAGTCGACTACTACCGCAACGGCGGCATCCTGCCTTACGTGTTGCGGCAGTTGCTGGCATAAGCCACTGCGGAACTGATTCGGCGCCATGGCTCGCACACGGCGTAGCTGCCCGAAGCTCCGACAGCGGTGGAGATGATCGTGGCCGGCTACCATCGCCGGCATGACGGGTAAGGATGTTCTGATTGCCGGAGCCGGCATCGGTGGCCTGGCCGCCGCGCTGGCTTGCCGGCGCGCCGGTGCCACGGTGCGGGTGTTCGAGCGCGCGCCGGTGTTTGGCGAGGTGGGTGCCGGCATCCAGCTGGGACCGAACGTGACGCGCATCCTGCATGGCTGGGGGCTGGACGAGGCATTGGCGCAGGTGGCAGCCTTTCCCGATCGGCTGCAGGTGCGATCGGCACAGTCCGGCGGATTGCTGGGCGAATTGCCGCTGGGCCCGAGTGTGCGCCAGCGGTATGGTGCGCCATATGCCACGGTGCACCGGGCCGATCTGCACCAGATGCTGCTGGCGGCCTTGCGTGCGCAGGGCGGAGCGGAACCCGAACTCGGCGCGCAGGTCCGCAGTGTCGATGCGGCGTCGGCCGGGTTGCAGCTGGCCGACGGCCGGCAGATTCACGGTGCCGCGGTCATCGGCGCAGACGGCTTGTGGAGTCCGGTGCGCCGTGCCATGCTCGACGACGGCGATCCGCAACCGACCGGGCATCTGGCCTACCGTGCCTTGCTGACGCAGCGGGATCTGCCGCCGGCC
>JBFJZP010000691.1:0-2143 GCA_041622095.1 Burkholderiaceae bacterium
CTTGGTACGGCGTGCTGGCGCCGCAGCACGGTCTGCAGCCGGGCCACCAGCTCGCGTGGCTCGAAGGGCTTGGGCAGGTAGTCGTCGGCGCCGAGTTCCAGGCCGACAACCCGGTCCGTCACCTCGCCACGCGCGGTCAACATGATGATCGGGATGTCGCTGCTCTTGCGGATCAGCCGGCACAACGCAAAACCGTCCATCTCCGGCAACATCACATCCAGGATCGCGGCATCGAAGTTCCCGCTGCGCAAAAGGGCCAGGCCCTCGCTGGGTCGGCCGGCCAGCTGCAAATCCATCTCGAACCGGCGGAAATACTGCGCCAGCGGCGGACCCAGCTGGGCGTCATCGTCGATCAGCAGGATCTTCGGCATGGCGCATTGTCACACTGCGGCGGCATCAGTCGCGGTGAAACCAGCGGTGGCGCCGCAATGGCGAATGCTCGCGCAGCTTCTGTTGCTGTGCCGGATCCAGGCTGTCATAGAAGTCAGCCACCGCGACGACCAGGTCCGGCCCCTTGCTGCGCAAGGCCTGGCTCTTTTCCTCGACGATGGCCAGTGCGCGGGCCCGGTCGAAACGCGGGCCGGCGACCAGCGCCTGCACTTCGGCGCGCGGATCGGTCGTGCTGCCGATCAATGCGCTGCGCTGGGAACGGAGCTGGTCCCCGACCTTGGCCAGATGCTGCTGCTGCACCGCCGTCAGTTTCAACTCCTCGGTTGCGCGCTCGATGAACTTGCCCTGCATCCTGGCCATGTGTTCGTCGTCCATCAGCATGCCATGGCGCTCATGGCGATGGTTGCATGCGCTCATGCCGCCGAGCACGATGCCGACGCCGAAAAGACCGATCAGGCTGCGTTTGATCCAGGTTTTCATGGTGACTCCTTTGAAACGATAGTGAACATGGCTTGATGCTGACGGCGACGCGCCCTGCGGTCCTTTCAGTGCGGTATCGCCATGTTTCGTTTTGTTTCGCCGCAATGCCCGACCACCAGCGCAGTGCCGGCGCGAAAACGCCGGGGAACTACCGGGCCGATACGACGCTCCTACCCGGATACTCCAGGAGCGCACCATGCCGATTCCCGCAGAACGCCATCGTCTGACGCGCCGCCGTCTAGCTGCAGCCGCCATCGCCCTGCCCTTCGTCTGGACCCCCGCACGGGCCCAGACCGGCAGCATGGTGCGGCCTACGCCGCGCCAGTCCGAAGGCCCGTTCTATCCGGTGCAACTGCCGCGCGACAACGATGCCGACCTGCTGCGCAATGGCGCGCAGAGCTACGGCGCAGGCCAGCCGTGCTGGGTCGAAGGTGTCGTGACCGATACCCGGGGCCAGCCGCTGGCACAGGCCCAGGTGGAGATCTGGCAGTGTGATGCCGCCGGCCGCTACCACCATCCAGGCGACGGCGCGCGCGCCGACCCGGCGTTCCAGGGCTTTGGCCAGCAACAGGTCGGTGCCGACGGCCGTTACCGGTTTCGCACCATCCGTCCGGTGGCCTACAGCGGGCGTACGCCCCATATCCATGTCAAGGTCCGGCTGGGCACGCGCGAACTGCTGACCACCCAGCTCTATGTACGCGACGATCCACGCAACGCCGGCGACTTCCTGTGGCGCCAGTTGCGCGATACGCGTGACCGGGACGCCCTGACCGTGCCGTTCGAGCCGACCGCGGACGGGTTTCGCGCGCAGTTTCCGATCGTCGTGACCACCTGATGGTGCCAAACGACCCGAGACCAGCGCCCAGACCGAGCAACGCTTGATCTGAATCAAGTCACTGCTGCCCTAAAGCGGGCGTCGATGGTGCAAACTCCGGGGTGATATCCACCATCGAGGAGTTGAAACCATGAGCCGAGAAGTTGTCGTCGTCAGCGCCGTTCGTACCGCCATTGGAACCTTCGGCGGGGGGCTGAAGGACACCCCCCCTTGCGAACTGGGTGCAGCGGTCGTGCGCGAAGTGCTGTCGCGTGGCCAGGTCAGTGGTGATGACGTCGGCCATGTGGTCTTCGGCCATGTGGTCAATACCGAGCCCCGCGACATGTACCTGTCGCGGGTTGCCGCACTGCAAGGCGGCTGCGGCCAGGGAACACCGGCGTTCAACGTCAACCGCCTGTGCGGCTCCGGCCTGCAGGCCATCGTGTCGGCAGCGCAGGC
>JBFJZP010000692.1:0-2139 GCA_041622095.1 Burkholderiaceae bacterium
CCTACGGCGCCAAGACGGTCGGCTCGATCCTGATCGGCAAGATGAAGATCGCCGGCAACTGAGTTCCGGCGACGCCAGGCAAACAAAGCGGCCCGCCAAGCGGCCGTTCGTCTTTTTGCCGAGGACCGCCGCCTGCCGAGGTGGCCGGGCGGCGCTGGCGGGCGCGTCAGCCGGCCAGAGCAGCCTTGACCGCGGCCGAGACCTGGCCCATGTCGGCCTTGCCTGCCAGCCGGGTCTTGGCCAGCCCCATGACGCGGCCCATGTCGCCGGCAGCCAGCTTGCGGCCGAGTTCGGTCGCCAGTTCGGCGACGATGGCGTCGATTGCGGCGCGCACCTGCCCCGCGTCCATGCGCTCGGGCAGGTAAGCCGTCAACACTGCCATTTCCGCCGACTCGATGTCGGCCAGGTCTTGCCGTCCGGCGCTGGTGAAGGCTGCGATCGAGTCCTTGCGCTGCTTGACCAGCTTGTCGATGATGGCGATGACCGCGGCATCGTCGAGCGTCACCCGCTCATCGACTTCCTTCTGCTTGCAGGCCGCCAGCAACAGGCGGATGGTGGACAGGCGCGCCGTGTCCTTGGCGCGCATCGCGGTTTTCATGTCCTCGGTGATCTGGTCCTTGAGTGCCATGGTGAACTCCTGGGAAATCAATAACGCAAAAACCCGCGTCCGGATACCGGGCGCGGGTCATGGTGTATGCACCGGCTGGCGGGTGGACCCCGCCACGCCATCAATACATCTTCTTGGGCAACTGCATCGAGCGGATGCGCTTGTAGTTGCGCTTGACTGCAGCAGCTTTCTTGCGCTTGCGCTCTGCGGTCGGCTTCTCGTAGAACTCGCGGGCGCGCAGGTCGGTCAGCAGGCCCAGCTTCTCGATGGTCCGCTTGAAACGGCGCAGGGCCACGTCGAACGGCTCGTTTTCTTTTACACGGATGGTGGTCATTAGCGTTTGGGTTCCAATAATGTGTCTGGAAGAGATCGAGCTCCCGGACTGAGATTTGCTGTCAACTCGCTCAATGGAGACCCCTGCGGCGTCAGTTGCGGCTCGGGCAGTTTCCAGCAAAGCCGCAAATTATAGTGCTTTTGTTTCACTGTTCAAGAGCTGTGTTGCCATGGCCTGTGCGCAGGCATAGGCGCTGGCCCAGGCCCACTGGAAGTTGTAGCCCCCGAGCCAGCCGGTGACGTCGACCACTTCGCCAATGAAATACAGGCCGCTTTGCGTCGATTCCATGGTCCGGCTGGACAGGCAGCGGGTGTCCACGCCGCCGGCGGTGACCTCGGCCTTGGCATATCCCTCGGTGCCGACCGGCACCAGTTCCCAGCGTGCCAGCCGGTCGGCCAGCGCGCCGATCGCCTTGTCCGCGGTCTGGTCGATCGGCCGGTGCCAGTCATGGCCGAGCTGCCGATCCTGCCGGATCCAGGTGTCGGCCAGGCGCGCCGGCACGACCGCCGCCAGTTCGTTGCCCAGCAACTTGCGCGACAAGCCCTTGGCGCGCAGCAGGGTCTTCAGCAGGTCGATGTCGGGTGCCAGGTCGATCCGGATCGGCGTGTTCTCGCGCCAGTAGCTGGAAATCTGCAGCACCGCCGGGCCACTCAGCCCCCGGTGCGTGAACAGCAGGTCTTCGAGGAAGCGGCTGCGCTCGCGCTTGCTGCCGGTCTCGATGGCCACCGGCAACGACAAGCCGGACAACTCGGCAAACGGTGTCCACTGGGCAGGATCGAAGGTCAGTGGCACCAGGGCCGGGCGCGGTGTCACCACCGGCAGGCCGAACTGGCGGGCGATGCGATAACCGAAATCGGTCGCGCCGATCTTCGGGATCGACAGGCCGCCAGTGGCGATCACCACCGCACGGCTGCGGATCGCCCCCTGTGCGCTGCCCAGCAGGTAATGCCCCTGTGCGCCTTCGGTGGCGATGGTGTGGATCGGGCAGTTCTGCCAATGGGTCACGCCGCCGGCGGCACATTCGGTCAGCAACATCGTGATCAGGTCCTGTGCCGAACGGTCGCAGAAGAGCTGGCCCTTGTGTTTCTCGTGGTAGCCGATTTCATGCCGGCGCAGCAGGTCGATGAAGTCACCGGGTGGATAACCGGCCAGCGCCGAGCGGCAGAACTTCGGGTTATCGCCCAGGAAGTTGGACGGA
>JBFJZP010000693.1:0-2138 GCA_041622095.1 Burkholderiaceae bacterium
CGCTCGCGCATGATGGACCGCTTCGCGCAGCGCGTGCCGGCCGCGGTCGCGCAGGAGATCAGCCGCGCGTTCACCGAGGCCGACCACTACATCGCGGGCTACAACATCCGCATGGACCGGCTGGTCGACGAGAGCGGCGAGCGTCCGTTTCCCGATGCTGGGAGAACTGCTGACACCCGGCGACCAGCCCGATGTCGACAGCGCCGCCCCGGTCGCCCAATCCCCTGCCCCGACCATCGGCCCCGAACCGGTGCGGGTCCCGGCACCGGCCGCCGGACCGGACAACCTGGGCCAGGCAGCCGCGCCGGGAATGGTGTCGCAGGCGCCTGCCGAGCCAAGCAGCCTGCAAAGCTGTGAACGTGCCGATGGTCGCAGCACGCTGTACATCCAGATCTACAGCGAAAACTCCCGCATGGCCGCCACCAGACTGCGCCAGGCGCTGCAACCGGAGGAAGGCGCGCCGCTGCTGGTGGCGCCGATCGAGAACGTGGTGCGCAACGCCGAGTTGCGCCAGCAGCGCCCACCGGTACCCTGGCCGAATCCGACACTGGTGCTGCACGATCCGGCCAGCGGCGACTGCGCACGCGCCATCGCAGCCCGGATCGGCACGCCCTGGCTGACCGAAACCGGCGCGTCCCGGGTACGCCTGCGCAGCCTGCCGGCCTCGCTGCAGGCGCGACCCGGCGTGCTCGAGTTGTGGCTGCCACCGGTCGACGCCGCGGCCGCCGACAAGAAAGCGCAACGTTGACGGCCCCTGCGGCCCGGTAACTGCGGCGACATCCAGGCACGACCGCAACTGCCCGCCAGCGACCGAACCCGAGCTGGCCGACAGGCCGGGCAGTTACACCGGATCAGGGCGCGATCACGCCGCAAGCCACCCTGGCACCGCCGCCGCCGAGTGCTTGCGGATGGTCGGAATGGTTGTCACCACCGGCATGCACCATCAACGCGCGTGCAGACAGGTCCGACAACTTCAGCCGTGGCGCCAGAACCGCCGCGTTGGCACTGCCATCGGGCGCCACATACAGCGGCGGCAGGTCGCCCAGATGGCCATCACCCCAGGGTGTGCCATGGCGCCCGGTCTTGCCCGGGTCGTAATGCCCACCAGCCGCCAGTGCCGCCACCGCGACGCCATCGCGGCTCACCGGGGCACAGGACGGGTTCTCATGCACATGAAAGCCATGCAGGCCAGGTGCCAGGCCGGTCAGAGCCGGCTGGAACACCAGGCCGTAGGCAGACTCCATGATGCGCACCGAGCCCAGCGAGGCGCCGATTCCCTCCGGCCCGCCGACCGCACGCATGTCGACCACGCGTTCCGCCGCGGTCGCACCCACCATCGCGCAGCAAGCCAGCGCGAACAAACCCTGAAACCGATATTGCATGGCGACTCCTTGTCCGATCGAAAAACAGCTAGCGGATCCATCGATGGCAGCGGTCGATCCTGCCGCCACCCTCGTCCTCACACCCGTCGCGTCACCGCCGAGTCTTCCGGTACGTCACGCTGCGGCGAGACCAGCACCAGCGTCAGCACCCGCGCCACCCGGATCGTCGCGCCCGGCCCGACCGATACCTCCGTGCCCTTGCCCACCAGCATGCCGTCGACCTCGGTCACGCCTTCAGACACGGTGCGCAGCCGGTACCCGTCGGAGGTGCGGCGCAACTCGAAATGCCAGCGGCTGATCTGACGCGCCTGCACCGGATCAGGTGTCGACAGCACGATGTCGTTCGCGGTGCTGCCCTCGTGTTCGCGCAGCCGGCCGAAGCTGACGATGTCCTGAGGCGGCAGGTCGAGTTCCTCGCGGGTCTCCTCGAACCGGACCCGGGTCGGGAACACCGACTGGTCACGCCACTCGAACGCCATCAACTCGACTTGCCGCGCCAGGCCCTTGAGGTCGACCCGTTCCAGCGGCCGGCACTTGATGCGGTGTATCGGTGCGAGTTCCTGGAACAGGTCGCGCGTCAGGCGGATTTCCCCCGGGCCGGCGACCGACGCGACCCGGGCGCACAGGTTGACCGAGTCGCCACTGACGACATCGCCGTCGGACAGAACCGGGCCATGGTGCACCCCGATGCGCACCTGCATCTGGTGCTCGCGGGCGCGGCTCAGGTTTTCACGCGAGATCGCCATTTCGAAGGCC
>JBFJZP010000694.1:0-2137 GCA_041622095.1 Burkholderiaceae bacterium
GATGTCCGCTGCGGCAGCGACGTTCTGCAGACCCTGAACCGGCTGGCCGGCGCGAGCCGTGGCTTCCTGCGCCGCGGCGACCGCCTTGGCGGCCAGGCGCGAACCGATAATCACTCGGTAACCTCCGCGCGCCAGTCGAAATACCAGCCCGGTGCCCAGGTTGCCGGTGCCGCCGATCACGGCGATGGTGGGTAGCCTGTCGGTCATGCGTCTTCCTCCGCGCATGGGATTACCATAGCGAGACCACCGCACCGGGTCTTGAACGGCAGGGCACTGGTTTTGACGCGTCGCGCAATGGTCGCAAAGAAAACCTGCTATTGTCCCAGCGCGCCGGAAGGTGCCGCAAATAACCGTTCAGTCAAGCGGAGGATCAACCGTGATTCCACCCGTGAAATCTGGCAGTTACGCGCCCGACCGGGTGGAGATGATCCCTCCGCGCGGCCTGCCCATGGTCCACCAGGGCATGGACTTGGCCAGGCTGATCGCCGACGGCCTTGAGGCCGCGCCACTCGCGTTGCAGGACAATGACATCGTGGTCGTCGCCCAGAAAGTTGTCTCGAAGGCCGGGTTGTCCGGCTTGCCGATGTCACGCGGTCAGAGGAAGCGCGCCAACGCGGCCATCAGACCGGCAAGGACCCCACCGTCGTTCCGTTGATAGGGGATGAATCAACGGAGGTTCTGCGACAGGGCGAACAGATGATCATCGTCGAACATCGCCTGGGTTTCGTGATGGCCAACGCCGGCATCGACCAGTCGAACGCGGGCCGGGGCACGCCATCCTGTTGCCGCTCGACCCCGATGCATCTCCCCTGCGGTTGCCGGCCGCACTGGCCAAGCGCTGCGGCGGCCGGATCGGCGTCATCATCATCGACAGTTTCGGTCGCGCCTGGCGTAACGGCACGGTGGGACACGCGATCGGCGTGGCGAGCCTGCAGGCCCTGCTAGACCTGCGGCAATCCCCGGACCTGGCAGGCCGCTTGATGCAGGTCTTCGAAGTCGGCCCGGCAGACGCGATTGCGGCCGGCGCCTCGGCGTTGATGGGGCAGGGCCCGGAAGGCAAGCCGGTCGTGATCGTCTGCGGTTTCTCCGGCCTGCGCGACGACGCCGGTACCGTACGATCGCTGCTACGGCCGCGGGCGCGGGATTTGTTCCGGTGAGGGGGCTGGTCGTCGCCCTTTCCGGCGGCATTGGCGGCGCCAAGCTGGCGCTTGGCCTGAGCCGGGTGCGGCCGCCGCAGGAGTTGCTGGTGGTGGCCAACACCGGTGACGACTCCGAGCACCTGGGCTTCTATATCTGCCCCGATATCCGCACGCTGATTGATACGCTGGGTGGCGTCAGCAACACCGCGCAGGGCTGGGGTCGCGCGGACGAGAGGTGGTCGTTCATGGAGGCGTTGCGCGCAAGTGACCCCGAGCAGGCCTGGTTCCTGCTGGGCGACAAGGACCTGGAGACCCACCGTGCTGGCACCGCTTCGTTGCGCGTCGGCGCCTCGCTGACCGAAGTGACGGCCCGGCTGGCTCGTCGTTTCGGCGTCGCGGCGAGCATCCTGCCGATGAGCGACGACCCGGTGCGCACCTACCTGCAGGCCGAGGATGAGTCGGGCATCCGCCGGCTGTCGTTCCAGCACCATTTCGTCAAGCTGCAATGCCGGCCGCCAATCCAGCGTATCGAGCGCCGCGGAAGCCTGCAGGCGAAACTTTCCCGGCAACTGCAATTAGCGCGGCAGTCAGGCCGCGTCCGAGCGGTGATCCTGTGCCTGTCCAACCCCTTGCTCAGCATCGACCCGATTCTGGCATTGCCGGGCCTGAGGGAAGTGTTGATCCAGTGTGGTGCCCCGGTGGTCGCCGTGCCGCCGGTGGTGGGTGGCAAGGCCCTGAAAGGCCCGATCGCCAAGATCATGGCGGAACTGGGAATGGCAAATGACTGCCAGTCAATCGCCCGCCGCTACAGCGCCCTGCTGGACGGGCTGGTGATCGACGTGGCGGACCGCGAGCAATGCAGCGCCCTGGAAACGCGTGGGCTGCGAGTAACCGCCACGCAAACCGTCATGCAGTCGCTGGCCGACCGTGAAAGACTGGCCCGCGGCGTGCTGGATTTTGCAGACGCCATCGCCCGGCGAATTCGGAGTGCCGGCGCC
>JBFJZP010000695.1:0-2136 GCA_041622095.1 Burkholderiaceae bacterium
GCGCAGCACCGGCCAGACCAGCACCGCCAGTACCGCCGCCAGCAGGCCGAATACCAGCCAGGCGGTCGCCGCCGACTGCTGCCAATGCACCAGCACGCTGGCCGCCAGTCCGCTGACGACGATACCCGCGCCCGGGCCGGTGTAGATCAGCGCGCCCATCTCGGGCAGTTGCATCTGCGCCAGCCGCGTCAGGCTCCAGGTCGACACATAGATGAAGACCAGTGCGCTGGCCACGCCGGCGGAAAAACGCAGCAGCGGCCAAAGGACGGGCAGGTGCAGCGCCATGCCCAGGGTAAGAAGCGTGGTCGCGACGAGTCCGGCGCGCACCATGACCGTCAAGCGGATGGCGCCGGTCCAGCCCAGCCGGCGCCAGACCAGGGGCTGGAACGTGCAGAGCAGGGCCCCGACCAGGTAGCCCAGGTAATTGGCACTGGCCAGCCAGCTCGAGGTGGCCAGGTCGATGCTGCCATCGGCCAGCATCATCGGCAGCAGTGGAGTGAAGGCGAAGCGGCCGATACCCATGGCCACCGCCAGCGACACCATGCCGGCCAACGCGACCCGCCAGGCCGGAACGGCGGTGGCGGTCGCGGCGGAGTCGGGCATCACGTCAGGCGGGAATCGGGTCGGCGTGCTGGCTGCGCCAAAGCGCCAGGTCGATGTCCTGGTCCAACGGATGGATCGGGCGCGGAATCTTGCGGTAGTTCTTGCTGGCGTAGTGCGGCGAACACAAGGCGCCGCTGTCGCAGACGATGACCTTGGAGGCGATCGGCTCGAAGGCGGCGCGGAAATGCTGCATCGACTTCAGGCCGACGACCTTCTTGCTCCGCGGGTCGATGCCGAAGGCGGTGAACTGGGCCAGGTCGAGCATCTGCGACGGATGCGTGACGACCAGGATCTCGAAACCCTGAACGTGCAGCACCACGGTGGGCCCCCAGGACTTGTCCAGGCCACCGGTCATCGGGCCATCGGCGAAGTAATGGCCGTCACTGTGCAGGATCACGGTGGCATCCACCGCCAGCGGTCCCCCGCCCAGACTGGCGTCGGTCTTGCCGCCGAGTTGTACCGGCACGGTGGCGCCGACCGGAACGTCGCGCAACTGCTGCACCGTCTGCGGATCGACGATCGGGCCGAAACAGGCATCGGTGATGCCGGCATGCAGCAGTGCCGCCAGCAGGTTCGTGGCGTCGCCATAACCGCCGCCGCCCGGGTTGTCGGCGTAGTCGGCGACGATGATCGGGCCGCCCCCGGCCGCGTCATGGTCACGGCAGATCTGCGCCGCCTCGTCCACCGCCATGAAGCGGTTCATGATGTGGTCGCGCTGCTCCCAGATGTCGTCCGCCAGTGTTTGCGCAAACGCCTGGTGGCGCGCCAGGTCGCCCTCGGCCACGACGATCACCGTCGGGCCGACCTCGGTGATGTCGACCCGGGAGAACCCGGCGTTGATGCTGACGGCAAACACACCGTTTTCCTTCTCGTACGCGCGTGCGCGCTCGAGTCGTGGCAACATCGCGCCGATGTCGGTGCGGCCGCCATTGGCCTCGTCGATCATCGGCAGGTGGGCGCGCAGCACCACCGGACGGATCTCGCCGGCCATGGTCCGGTGCAGCAGGTCACCGGCCTGTTCGCCGGTGCTGCGCATGTCGATATGCGGATAGGTGCGGTAGGACACCAGGATGTTGCTGAGTTCGCACATCGCCCGTGTCACGTTGGCATGCAGGTCCAGCGTGACCGCGATCGGCAGCTCGGGGCCGACCACCGCGCGCAGCCGCCGCAGCAGTTCGCCTTCGCCATCGTCGCAGAACTCGGTCACCATCGCGCCATGCAGGCCGAGTGCAATGCCGTCGAGCCGGCCGCGCTGTTCGCGTGCCGCCGCGACGATCGGGTCGGTGAGCCGGTCGAACGCGTCGCGCGTGACGACGCCGGCCGGCTGGGCAATCGCGCTGAGCACATGCACCAGTTCCCAGCCGTGTTTGCGGGCCGCGTCGCAAAAGCCGGCCAGCTCGGTGTTCGAGTCGCCACGCCCGGCGATCGCCGTGGCGGCATCGAGGAAGAAATCCTGCGCCTGGAAGTTCTCGTAACGCGTCGGGATGCGACTGAAGGTATTGGTCTCGTGAGCGAACTCGGCGCTCAACACGC
>JBFJZP010000696.1:0-2134 GCA_041622095.1 Burkholderiaceae bacterium
GTCGGCGCCTCCGGGCTGATGCAGGTGATGCCGGCCACTGCACGCTGGACCGCGAAGAAGATCGGCATGACCGACTTCAAGCCGCAGCAGATCAACGACCGCGACGTGAACATCACGATCGGCACCGCCTACCTGAAGCTGGCGCTGGACGATTTCGCCGGTTCGCTGCCGTTGGCCGCGGCCGCATACACCGCCGGCCCGGGCCGGCCGCGCAACTGGCGCAACGGGCCGGTGATCGAAGCGGCGATCTGGGCAGAGAACATCCCGTTCAACGAAACCCGCGACTATGTCAAGAAGGTGCTGAGCAACACCACCAACTACGCAGCCATCACCACCGGCCAGCCGCAATCGCTCAAGGCCCGGCTCGGCAAGGTCGGGCCGCGCCCGCCGGACGCGGGTAGCGAAAACAAGGACCTGCCATGATGGCCGGGCAACACCTGGCCATCCACCTGTATTCACGACATCGGAAATGACACCATGAAACGTATTCTTGTCCTGGGCGGCAGCGGCTTCATCGGCCGCCATGTATGCGAAAAAGCCGCGCAGCTGAACTGCCGCGTCACCGTGCCGACCCGGCGCATGGTCAACGCGCGATCGGTGTCGCCCCTGCCTTGGGTCGACGTGGTCGAGGCCGACATCCACCAGGAAATGGACCTGACCGAACTGGTCCGTGGCCATGACGCGGTGGTGAACCTGGTCGCCATCCTGCATGGCGACGCCGAGGCCTTCGAACATGTCCATGTGAACCTGGTGCAGAAACTCGATCGCGCCTGCCGGGGTGGCAAGGTGAAACACCTGGTGCATGTCAGCGCACTCGGTGCGGCGCCCGATGCGCCCTCGCTGTACCAGCGCAGCAAGGCCGCCGGCGAAGCCGTGCTGACAGCCAGCGCGCTGAAGTCGACCATTCTGCGGCCGAGTGTGGTGTTCGGCGCACATGACCGCTTCCTGAACATGTTCGCCAAATTGCAGGCGGTATTCCCGGTCATCCCGCTGGCGGGCGCCGACACGCGGTTCCAGCCGGTCTGGGTGCAGGACCTGGCGCAGGCGATCGTGAACCGCCTGCACGGCATCGGCCAGTTGCAGCCCGCCGGCGCCAGCGCCGCCGGACCGGTGTTCGAGGCCTGTGGTCCGGAGGTATTCACGCTGCGCGAACTGGTGCAACTGGCCGGCCGCCTGTCAGGCCATGAACGGCCGGTGTTCGCACTGCCGGACGGCCTGGCCCGGCTGCAGGCGACCATGATGGAGTGGCTGCCCGGCGAACCGATGCTGAGCCGCGACAACCTGGCCTCGATGCAGGTCGACAACGTCGCTTCCGGCGTGTTGCCCGGGCTGGATGCGCTGGGCGTCAAGCCGGCTTCGGTGCTGGCGATAGCCCCGGGTTATCTGCGCCCTGGCATCAGCACGCCGCTGTTGTCGATGCGCCGGCACTCGGGCCGCCTGTGAGTCTGTGAATCACCTTCATACGGGAACGGATCGATGAAGAACGAAAACAACGATGCCTTGCTCGAGCGCATCGACAGCCGGCGCGATGAGCTCGTCGCGCTGACCCAGGACCTGGTGCGCATCCCCACGGTGAACCCGCCCGGCGATGCGTACGAAGCCTGTGCGCGATTGCTCGGTGAACGCCTGCGCAAGCGCGGCTTTGCGGTCGAATACCTGCGCGCCGAAGGTGCGCCTGGCGACAAGGACAGCCATCCGCGCGTCAACATGGTGGCCCGGTTCGAGGGCCAGGGCAGCGGGGAATGCGTGCACTTCAACGGCCATATCGACGTGGTCGAGCCCGGCCCGGGCTGGACCGTGGACCCGTTCGGCGCAGAAATCCGCGACGACCGCATATACGGACGCGGCACCTGCGACATGAAAGGCGGCATTGCCGCCAGCGTGATTGCGGTCGAGTCCATCCTCGATGCCGGCATCCGGTTTCCCGGTGCGATCGAGATCAGCGGCACGGTCGACGAGGAGTCCGGCGGTTATGCCGGCGTTGGCTACCTGGCCGGCCTGGGTTATTTCAGCCGGCCAAGGGTGCACCACGTCATCATTCCAGAGCCCCTTGGCGTCGACCGGATCTGCCTGGGCCACCGCGGCGTATGGTGGGCCGAGGTCGAGACCCACGGCCGGATCGCGCACGGCTCGA
>JBFJZP010000697.1:0-2132 GCA_041622095.1 Burkholderiaceae bacterium
CCATGGTCGACTCGGCCCGCGGCATCACCAACTTCCACTCGCCCAACGACATCATCGTCGATGCATCGATGCCGGTGATGATCCGCAACGGCGGCAAGATGTGGGGCGCCGATGGCCGCCTGAAGGACGTCAAGGCGGTGATGCCGGAGAGCACCTTTGCCCGCATCTACCAGGAGATGATCAACTTTTGCAAATGGCACGGCAACTTCGATCCGAAGACCATGGGTACCGTGCCCAACGTCGGGCTGATGGCCCAGCAGGCCGAAGAGTACGGCTCGCACGACAAGACCTTCGAGATTGCAGAAGACGGTGTGGCCAACATCGTCGACATCGCCACCGGCGAGGTGCTGCTGTCGCAGAATGTAGAGCAGGGTGACATCTGGCGCATGTGCCAGGTCAAGGACGCGCCGATCCGCGACTGGGTCAAGCTGGCGGTCACGCGTGCGCGCAACTCCGGCATGCCGGCAGTGTTCTGGCTCGACCCGTACCGCCCGCATGAGAGCGAGATGATCAAGAAGGTCAAGCTGTACCTGAAAGACCACGACACCAACGGCCTGGAGATCCAGATCATGTCGCAGGTGCGCGCGATGCGCTACACGCTCGAGCGCGTGGTCCGCGGCCTGGACACGATCTCGGTCACCGGCAACATCCTGCGCGACTACCTGACCGACCTGTTCCCGATCATGGAGCTGGGCACCAGCGCCAAGATGTTGTCCATCGTGCCGCTGATGGCCGGTGGCGGCATGTACGAGACCGGCGCCGGCGGCTCCGCGCCGAAACACGTGCAACAGCTGGCCGAGGAAAACCACCTGCGCTGGGATTCGCTGGGCGAGTTCCTGGCCCTGGCGGTGTCGCTGGAAGACGTGGGCATCAAGACCGGCAACGCAAAAGCCAAGATCCTGGCCAAGGCGCTGGACGCCGCCACCGGCCAGCTGCTGGACAACAACAAGGGCCCGTCGCCCAAGACCGGCCAGATCGACAACCGCGGCAGCCAGTTCTACCTGGCGATGTACTGGGCCCAGGCGCTGGCAGCGCAAACCGACGATGCCGAAATGGCTGCACATTTCGCCCCACTGGCCAAGACGCTGGCAGACAACGAGCAGAAGATCATGCAAGAGCTCGAAGTGGTCCAAGGTGTACCGGCCGACATCGGCGGCTACTACATGGCGGATCGCGAGAAGGTGACCGCCATCATGCGTCCGAGCGCCACGCTGAACGCGGCCATCGACGGCACGGCGGCCTGACGGACGGCCTGACGCTGCGCCAGGCCCTTGCGGCACCGAGCAACGGTGTCACTCGGGACGGGCGTGGCGCCGATTGTCCTCAAGCCCTGAACTACGCGTAATACTGCGCAATCGCCGGGGTCTGCGCGATGTGCTGCACGAAGGCGGCGAGTGGCGGTGCGGTTGTCTCGACCAGGTCGGCACATGGTCGAGCTGTCCGGACATCAGGCCACGCAGGAACACGAACACCTTCAGGTCGGCAATCGTCAGCCTGCCGTCGGCAAAGAATTCGCCGCCACGGGCCTGCAACTGGCCCTGCAGCCAGGCCAGGTACTTGGCGAGCGGGCCGGCGACCAGTTCGGCGCGGGCTTCCTTCTGCGCGTCGCCCGTCAGGCCGAAGGTGGTTCCGATATGCACGTTGGCGTCTTCCAGCGCCTGCATCACTTCGTCACAGAGCAAGGCCTGGAGGGCATCCTGCGGGTACAGGCCGGCGAGCTTGCCCGCATAACGGGTGATCGCGTCGCTCTGCGTCACCTGCAGGCCGTCGACCTCGAGCACCGGCACCTGGCCCAGCGACGCGGTCTTGCGCACTTCGGCGAAGTTCGCGCCGGGGAAGCGGTGGTCTTCGAAGGCGATGCCGCCGATATGCAACGCCAGCCGGATCGGTTCACCGCGACCGCCGTGGAAGTCGAAATAGGTGAGTTTGAGTTGGGTCATGGTGCACGCGCAGCAGGGTCGGAGGCGCGCAATCGGACGGTGCGCGAATGGAGAGGAATTCTATGCGCCCCCGATCGAATCGAAACCTCAGGCCTTGCGCCCGCGCATGCGTTGCCACCATGCGGTCTGGCTGAGGATGGTCAGCGTCAGCGCCGCAAGAATGATGGCGGACAAGGGCGAGGTGAAGAACTC
>JBFJZP010000698.1:0-2131 GCA_041622095.1 Burkholderiaceae bacterium
GATCAACCGTTTGCGCTGATGTGCTCGTTTCCCGATCCGCACCACCCGTGGACGCCGCCAGGGCGCTACTGGGATATGTACCGTCCGGACGACATGCCGCTGCCGGCCAGCATGGACCCTGCCGTACAGCAGCCGCCGCATGTGCAGTGGCTGCTGGATGAACGGCGCCAGGGTGCTGCGCGGCTCGACAGCCCGCGCTTGTTTGCCGCATCGGCGCGCGAGCTTCAGGAGATGACCGCGCTGACCTACGGGATGATCACGAATATCGACGACCGCATCGGCATGGTTCTGGATACGCTGAAGGCGACCGGGGCCGACAAGAATACGGTTGTCATCTTCACTGCCGATCATGGCGACCTGATGGGTGACCATGGCATCGTTCTGAAAGGCCCGCTGCACTATCAAGGGCTGGTTCGCGTGCCGTTGATCTGGCGCGACCCGTCGATGGCCGGCGCCGCCGAGACATCTGCAACGCGTCGTGACGACCTGGTTTCGTCCATCGATCTGCCTGCGTCCATCCTGGCGCGCGCCGGGATTTCGCCGACCAACGGAAGCCAGGGCAAGCCCTTGTTCGACACCGCCGGCAAGGTCTTGCCCTCCGGGCGTGATGCGGTGCTGATCGAAGAGAACCAGCAGCGCGCCTACATGGGATTCAAGAATCCCGTCAAGGCCAGGACGCTGATCACCGACCGCTACCGACTGACCGTTTTCCAGGAAGGCGACTGGGGCGAGTTGTACGACTTGCACGATGACCCGCTCGAACTCGCCAACCTGTGGGAAGCGCCGCAGGCACAGGACATCAAGGCTTCGCTGGTACATCGGCTGGTGCGTGCGCTGATCGACCACGCGGACACCAGCCCCAACCCCACGCGCATTGCATGAGCCGTCTGCGCTGAGCGACGCCATCACGCAGCCCGCCACCACCGAACGAAGAGAGGACCAGGAACATGAAAATCGACCGCATCCACCATGTCGCTTACCGCTGCAAAGACGCCAAGGAGACCGTGCTCTGGTACCAGCAGATGCTGAAGATGGACTTCGTGCTGGCCATTGCCGAGAACCAGGTGCCGTCGACCAAGGCGCCGGACCCCTACATGCACGTCTTCATGGACGCCGGCGGCGGCAACGTGCTGGCCTTCTTCGAGCTGCCGACACAGCCGCCGATGGGCCGTGACCCGAACACGCCCGACTGGGTGCAGCACATCGCCTTCCGCGTCAAGGACCGCGACGAGTTGCTGGCCTTCCGGGCCCACCTGGAGTCGAACGGCGTCGACGTGCTCGGCGTCACCGACCACGGCGCGTTCCACTCGATCTACTTCTTCGATCCGAACGGCCACCGCGTCGAACTGGCCTGCCCGGACCCCGACGAGGAAGCCATGATCAAGCGGCTGGACGCGGTCAAGTGGGACATGCTCAACGAGTGGGCCAAGACCAAGCGAGCGCCCCAGCACGCAGCCTTCCTGCACGAGCGGGAGATCAAGCAATGAGCGGCGGCATCGACGAGACCCACGACCCGGCGCTGCAAAGCTGGGTCGCTGCGGCCAACGACACCGACACCGATTTCCCGATCCAGAACCTGCCGTTCGGCCGTTTCAGGCTGGCCGGCGAAAACGCCGGATGGCGCATCGGCGTGGCCATCGGCGACCAGGTGCTCGACTTGAAGGCAGCCGGCCTGGTGTCGTCCACCGACATGGCTGAATTGATGGCGATGGCGCCTGCGGCCAGGCGAGCGCTTCGCCTCGAATTGAGCCAGGGTTTGCGCCAGGGCAGCACCAAAGAGGTAGCCTGGCGCGGCGCGCTGTCGCCGATCGCTGACGTGACCATGGGCCTGCCCTGCGAGATCGGTGACTACACCGACTTCTACGTCGGCATCCACCACGCGACCGCGGTGGGCAAGCTGTTCCGCCCCGACAACCCGCTGCTGCCCAACTACAAGTGGGTGCCCATCGGCTACCACGGCCGCAGTTCGACCATCAACGTCAGCGGAACCGACTTTCCGCGCCCGGTCGGGCAACGCCTTGGTGACGACGGGCGTCCGGTTTTCGGCCCCAGCACACGCGTCGACCTCGAACTGGAGGTCGGCGTGTTCATTGGCCAGGGCAATGCCCAAGGCCGGCCGATCACCATTGAC
>JBFJZP010000699.1:0-2126 GCA_041622095.1 Burkholderiaceae bacterium
AGCCGCGGCGCGAGATAGTCATTGACCTGTGCGGCGTCAAGGCTCGCCCCGGCGTGCGCCTGCACCACCGCGGCGAGTGCCTCGCCGAACTCCGCATCGGGAATGCCGAACACCGCGCAGTCGGCCACGCCCGGCATCTGCTGCAACACGATCTCGATCTCGGCCGGATAGATGTTGACGCCCCCGGAGATCACCATGTCGCTGGCCCGGTCGACGATGAACAGAAAGCCGTCGTCGTCCAGGTAGCCGAGGTCGCCCATGGTCTTGAGTCCGCCATGCTCCATCGCCTGGCGCGCGGCGTCGTTGCCGACATAGCTGAAGTCGGCGTAGGCGGGCTGGTGCACATGGATCAGCCCGACCTGTCCCGGCGGCAGCTTCCGGCCTTGCTCGTCGAGGATGGCCACCTCGACACCGGCCAGCGGCCGACCGGCCGAACCGGGCTTGCGCAAGGCGTCGGCGCTGTTCAGCAGCGTCATGTAGCCGAGTTCGCTGGAGCCATAGGCCTCGTGGATCACCGGCCCCCACCATTCGATCATTGCGCGCTTGACCTCGGGCGGGCATGGCGAACCGGTCGATGACACGAACTGCATCGAACCCAGGTCGAAGCTGCGGCGCACCGATTCGGGCAGGGCCAGCATGCGCACATACATGGTCGGAACCAGGTAGGCGTGGCTGATGCGATGGCGCTCGATCAGGCGCAGCGTCTGTTCGGCGTCGAACCGTTCCTCGATATACAAGACCGCGTTTTCCAGCGCGGCGCCGATGCTGAAGGAGTTGGGTGCGCTGTGGTACATCGGCGCATTGATCAGTGCCCGCATGCCGGGTACAAATCCGAGCACCTGGCGCAACACCGCCTGCCCGCGCGCGATCTGCCCGGCGCTGGCCGGTGCGCGGCGTATACCCTTGGGCCGGCCGGTGGTGCCGGAGGTATACAGCATCGCGCCGCGCGGCGGGCTTGCCGGCGCCTGCAGTGCCGGGGCGGCGTCCCTGGCCTGCTGCCAGTCGGGCCAGCCAGGGCCGTTGCCCGCCACCGGTCGCATGCCCGCAGCGTGCACGAAGCCGGGAATCGACGCATGGCGCAGGCCGGACAGCGCCTGCAGCAGGTCGGCATCGGCCACCAGCAGGCGCGCGCCACTGTCGTCGAGGATGTATTGCACCTCGTCGGTCTTGAAGTGCCAGTTGATCGGGCACCACATCGCGCCGAGCCAGCGCGTGGCCAGCATCAGCTCCAGCATTTCCGGGCTGTTGCGCATCAGCAGCGCCACCACGTCGCCTGCGCCGACACCGGCCGATTGCAACACCTGGGCGGCGCGCAACACCCGGCTGTGGAAGACGTCCGGCGCGATGGCCTGGTCCCGGAAGACGATGGTGGGCTTCATGCGGCGCGCGTCCTGCGTGATGGTGGGGCGGGTGGTTCGGGTCCTTGATGCCGGGCGGCAGGCGCCAGCCGCCTCAGGGTTTGGGAATGCGGATGCGGCTGATCATCAGCGAACCCGATATGGCGAACAGCAGCACCAGTGGATGCAGCGTCAGGCCGGCGATGGTGGTTTCGCCGAACCACAGGTCTTGCCGGATCGCGCCGGTCCAAGCCGCCACTTCGAGCAGCAGCACCAGCACGATCGAGGTCGGAATCGGCGTTCCCTCGAAATGGCTGACCTTGCCGTTGTGGTCGGCCATGGACTCCGCCGTCACGTTGAAACGCGCCAGCCGCGACACGCCGCAGGCGACGAAATAGGCCAGTACGATGCGATCGTAAAAGCCCTGCATGCCGCTGGCATACGCCAGCATGGCCGGCGCCACGCCAAACGAGATCACGTCGGCCAGTGAGTCGAGTTCACGGCCCAGACTGGACGCCTGCTGGCGCCAGCGCGCGATACGCCCGTCGAGCACATCGAAGATCAGCGCCGCCAGAATCAGTGCGGCAGCGAAATGCAGGTGCAGCGTGGCACCGGTCTGTACAAAGGAGATCGCGGAGAAGATGGCGCCTGTGCCACACAAGGCGTTGCCCAGCGTGAACCAGTCGGCCAACTGGAATTCGCGGATCATCGAGAACGGTTTGTGTCTTGGTTTGTCGGGATTGTCCATGGCTTGAATGTAAAGCCTGGCCGCATCACCGGCGATTGCCC
>JBFJZP010000700.1:0-2115 GCA_041622095.1 Burkholderiaceae bacterium
AACTACAACCGCATCCTGCTCTCGCCGGTGCTGGCCGGCGAGCAGACGATGGACGAGATCATTCTCAACTCATGGGACTGGTACCGCGACAACGGCATCCGGCTGCATGCCGGCAAGAAGGTCACCGAGATCGACCGCGTCCATCGCATCGTGCGCTCGGAGGACGGCACCGAGGAGGCCTATGACCGGCTGCTGATCTGCACCGGCTCCAACCCGTTCATGCTGCCCCTGCCCGGCAAGGACCTGCAAGGTGTGATCGCCTACCGCGACATCGCCGACACCAACACCATGATTGCGGCGGCCAGCCAGTACCGCAAGGCAGTGGTCATCGGTGGCGGCCTGCTCGGGCTGGAAGCCGCCAACGGCCTGATGCGCCGCGGCATGGAGGTGACGGTAGTGCATGTCGCACCCTGGCTGATGGAGCGCCAACTCGACGAGGTGGCCGGCAAGCTGCTGCAGAAGTCGCTGGAACAGCGTGGCCTGCGCTTCATCATGGGTGGGCAGACCCAGGAGTTCATCGGCAATGCCGAAGGCCGGGTCAGTGCGATACGTTTCAAGGACGGCAGCGAACTGCCCACCGACCTGGTGGTGATGGCGGTCGGCATCCGGCCCAATACCGAGCTGGCGGAAAAGATCCGGCTGCAGGTCAACCGCGGCATCGTCGTCAACGACACGATGCAGACCATCACCGACCCGCGTATCTACTCGGTCGGTGAATGTGCGGCGCACCGCGGCATTGCCTACGGGCTGGTCGCTCCGCTGTTCGAACAGGCCAAGGTGGCCGCCAACCACCTGGCGCAGATGGGCATCGGGCGCTACCAGGGTTCGCTGACCTCGACCAAACTCAAGGTGACCGGCATCGACCTTTTCTCCGCCGGCCAGTTCATGGGGGGTGAAGGAACCGAAGAGATCGTCATGTCCGACCCGTTCGGCGGGGTCTACAAGCGCCTGGTCATCAAGGACGACAAGCTGATCGGCGCCTGCCTGTACGGCGACACCGTCGACGGCAGCTGGTATTTCAAGCTGCTGCGCGACGGCCGCAGCGTGGCCGACATCCGCGACAAGCTGATGTTCGGCGAGTCGAACATCGGCGACGTCGGCCACGAAGGCCACAACAAGGCCGCGGCCATGCCGGACGATGCGGAGGTCTGCGGCTGCAACGGCGTCAAGAAAGGCACGATCTGCAAGGTGATCCGCGAGAAGGGCCTGTTCACGCTGGAGGAGGTACGCAAGCACACCAAGGCCAGCGCGAGCTGCGGCTCCTGCACCGGCCTGGTCGAGCAATTGCTGATGTTCACCGCTGGCGCAGATTATTCCGCGACACCCAAGCTCAAGGCGATGTGCGGCTGCACCGACTTCGGCCACCAGGCGGTGCGCGACGCGATTGTCGAGAACAAGCTGCTGACGATTGCCGACGTGTTCAAGACCATGCAGTGGAAGACCCCGAACGGTTGCGCCAGCTGCCGCCCGGCGGTCAACTACTACCTGATCTCCAGCTGGCCGAAGGAGGCAAAGGACGATCCGCAAAGCCGCTTCATCAACGAGCGCAGCCATGCCAACATCCAGAAGGATGGCACCTATTCGGTGATACCGCGCATGTGGGGCGGCGAGACCACCGCGTCCGAACTGCGCCGCATCGCCGACGCGGTCGACAAGTACCAGATCCCGACCGTCAAGGTGACCGGCGGCCAGCGCATCGACCTGCTCGGCGTCAAGAAAGAGGACCTGGTCAATGTATGGAAAGACATCGGCATGCCCAGCGGACACGCGTATGCCAAGGCGCTGCGCACCGTCAAGACCTGCGTCGGCTCCGAGTGGTGCCGCATGGGTACACAGGACTCGACCCAGATGGGCAAGGACCTGGAACGCGCGATGTGGCGCATGTATGCGCCGCACAAGGTCAAGTTCGCGGTCAGCGGTTGTCCGCGCAACTGCGCCGAGGCCGGCATCAAGGACGTCGGCATCATCGGCGTCGATTCCGGCTGGGAGATGTACATCGCCGGCAACGGCGGCATCAAGACCGAGGTGGCGCATTTCTTCACCAAGCTCAAGACGGCCGCCGAGGTGCTGGAATACACCGGCGCCTTCTGCCAGCTCTACCGCGAGGAAGGCTGG
>JBFJZP010000701.1:0-2108 GCA_041622095.1 Burkholderiaceae bacterium
CACCTCGAGCAGGCGCATCACGTTGGCCGGGCTGAAGAAGTGGGTGCCGATGACGTCCTGGGGACGGCTGGTGAACGAAGCGATCCTGTTCATGTCCAGCGTCGAGGTATTGCTGGCCAGGATGGCGCCGGGTTTCATCACCTCGTCGAGCTTGCGAAACACCGTCTCCTTGACACCCATCTCCTCGAACACCGCCTCGATCACCATGTCGGCGTCCTTGAGGTCGTTGTAATCGAGTGTGGTCGACAACAAGGCCATGCGCTGCTCGTATTTGTCCTGCTTGAGCTTGCCGCGCTTGACCTGCGACTCGTAGTTCTTGCGGATTGTCGCGATGCCCCGGTCCAGCGCCTCCTGCTTCATCTCCAGCATCTTGACCGGAATGCCGGCATTGAGGAAGTTCATCGAGATGCCGCCGCCCATGGTGCCGGCACCGATGACCGCAATCGAGCGGATCTCGCGCTTGGGCGTGTCGGCCGGCACGTCGGCGATCTTGGCCGTCGCCCGCTCCGCCATGAACAGGTGGCGCAAGGCCTTGCATTCCGGCGTGAACATCAGGTTGGTGAATATCTCCCGCTCCATCGGCAAGCCCTTGTCGACCGGGTTCTTCGTGGCGATCTCGATCGCGTCGACGCACTTGAGCGGCGCCGGGTAGTTCTTCGACATGCCGCCGACCATGTTGCGCGCGAACTGGAAATACGCGTCGCCCAGCGGATGCTTGCACGGCAGCTGGCGCACCAGTGGCAATGGCCGGGTGGCGGCAACCGATTTCGCCAGCGCGATCGCTTCCTCGAGCAGGGTCTCGGCAGACGTGGCCATCTGGTCGAACAGCTTCTGGCCCGGCAGGCTGGCCAGCAATTCGCTGTTCTGTGGTTCGCCACTGACGATCATGTTCAGCGCCACCTCCACCCCCAGCACCCGCGGCAGGCGCTGCGTGCCACCGGCGCCGGGAATCAGGCCCAGCTTGACCTCCGGCAGCGCGATCTTGCAGCCCGGCGCGGCGATCCGGTAATGGCAGCCCAGCGCCAGCTCCAGGCCACCGCCCATGGCCACCGAATGCAATGCAGCCACCACCGGCTTGCTGGCGTTCTCGATCGCCAGGATGACGCTGAGCAGATTCGGCTCCTGCACCGCCTTGGGCGAGCCGAACTCCTTGATGTCGGCGCCACCCGAGAAGGCCCTGCCGGCTCCGGTGATCACCGCTGCCTTGATCCTCTTGTTGTTCATCGCGCGCGTCAGGCCGCTGACGATGGCACGGCGCGTTGCATGACCCAGGCCATTGACCGGCGGGTTGTTCAGGGTGATGACTGCCACGTTGCCGTGGACTTTGTATTGGGCCGTCATGTCTGCATCCTCGCGAGAATAAAAATACTCAATGAAAATAGAACGATCGTTCTTTTTTGGGCCATTGTAGGGGGCCGACCCGCGAATCCGTCTCATGGTTTGTCCCGGGCGGGACAATCCGGGTCGACACCGCCGCTGGCTCAGACCTGCAGCCATTCCTGCACCAGGTCGCCGCGTTGCTGCAAGGCGGCGGGTGGCCCGTCGAACACGATGCGCCCCTGCCCCATCACCAGCACCCGGTCGGCGATGGACAAGGCGATCGCCATCTTCTGCTCCATCAGCAGCACCGCAATTCCCTGGTCGCGCAGCAGGCGCAGGGATTGCGCCACCTGCTGCACCAGCGCCGGTGCCAGGCCCTCGGTCGGCTCGTCCACCAGCACCATCGTCGGCGCGCCCATCAGGCAACGCCCCAGTGCCAGCATTTGCTGCTCGCCACCGGACAACACCGCCGCATCGACATGCCGGCGCGCCAGCAGCGGCGGGAACATGCGGTAGACGTCGTCCACCCGCCAGGGGGTACCGGCGCCGGCATGTGGCGCCGGCTTGACACCGAGTTGCAGGTTCTGCTCGACCGTCAATCCGCCAAAAACATCGCGGCTCTCGGGTACGTAGCCGATCCCCAGGCGGGCAATCTCGAAGCTGCGCAAGCCGTGCAGATCATGACCGTTCCAGTGCATCGCACCACGCCACGCCAGTTGGCCGATCACCGCCTTGGCCAGCGTCGAGCGGCCGGAGCCGTTGCGTCCGAGCACCGCCACGATCTCGCC